>NZ_JBFAPO010000021.1:0-164360 GCF_040676755.1 Dactylosporangium sp. NPDC049525
AGGCCCGGCCTTCTTGAACTTGGCCGTGTCCACCAGCTTCGGGTTGAGCACCTGCTCCCACGGCTTGTCAGCAGGACCGGTCGCAGTCGCCTGCAGCAACGACAGCTCATTGTCATAGTCGGCCTGCACGAAAAACTTCGACTGCTCGCCAGTGCCGGACCCAGCGGCCGCGCTGGACGAGGCCGCACCAGACGCCGTCGTGGCGGGCTCGTCGGTGGCACAGCCGGACAGGATCAGCAACGCGGCGCTCAGTGAAGCAGCAGTCGCGACGACGGACGTGGTTCGTCTCACGTGGGTTCTCCAATGGATGGGGTGTCGGGAGCTCTTGCCATGGATGACCTTGGAAAACACTTCGGAGCGTGAGCAACGAATGCGATGCCACGACGATTTACCTAACGCCGTGTCACCTTCGGCGCGACCGCGTCGACGTTCGCAGCCTCGATGCAGCACTCAAAGTAAGTAGCAAACTTCAGGTTGCTAGATCTTCCGGCAACCGGCACAGCACTTCTGCTGGATGCGACAAAAGATCGTGTCCGTCACGTTAAAGGTCTGAGCGTCGACTGGCAATGACGTAACCCGATCAAGACGAAACAGCTACGAAACCGTGCTCTTCCAGCGCAGAACTGAGCTGCAAAAAAGCGTTATGAGCTGCCCATCTGTTGTCCGTATTGACTTCAAAAGGTTCGCCGGAGCAGGCTTGGCGCCGCGAGCCATGACAGAAGATCCCATCGATGTGACTCTTCGTCACGGTAGCTGACGCGTCTCCATCCAGTCGATGTCACTGTCCGTCGCGGCGGACGGCAGTCGAATCGACCGGATCACTCACGCGCCACTCAACCCTGTCCACGGGGGGTGCTGTCGTGCGCCCATGGCCCGCATCGCGTTGTCCCGCCGAGAGGAAACGGCATGCGAAGAAGCACGTTGATCCTGGGCACCATCGTCGGCATGCTCCTGTCGATGGCGCTCATCAAGCCCGCCGCGGCCGCGCCCGCGTTCCGCGCGCTGCTGTTCACCGGTACCCTCGGATATCGGCATGACTCGATTCCTGCCGGTATCTCGATGTTCCAGCAGCAGGCCGCCGCCAACAACTTCGAGGTGGTGCAGTCCGAGGACCCGGCCGTGTTCACCGCCGCCAACCTCGCCACCTACGACGTCCTCATCATGTTCCAGACCTCGGGCATGGTGTTCACGACCGCCGCCCAGCGCTCCGCCGTCGAGGGATTCCTGGCCAGCGGCCGGGGGATCGTCGCGATCCACAACGCCACCGACATGGGCATCGACACCGAATACCCGTGGTGGGACCAGACGGTCAACGCGGGCGCCCACATGCCGGCACACTCCCCCGGCGTCCTGGCCGGCCAGGCCATCGTGGCCGACAAGAGCCACCCGTCCACGGCGGGCCTGCCGGACCGGTGGAACCGCTCCGAGGAGTGGTACAACTTCGACAAGAACCCGCGTGGCGACGTCCACGTGCTCGTCACCGCCGACGAGCGCACCTACACACCCGGCGGCTCCGCCATGGGCAGCGACCACCCGATCTCCTGGTGCCGCAACACCGGAGGCGGGCGGGTGTGGACCACCGCCATGGGCCACGCGATCGAGTCCTACAGCGAGACCAACTTCCGCAACCATGTCCTCGGCGGTGTGCGGTGGGCCGCCGGCAACCTCGCCGGCGACTGCGGCGGCACCATCTGGGGCAACTTCGAGAAGCGCACCCTGGACGACAACACCGCCGACCCGATGTCCCTCGCCGTCGCACCTGACGGGCGGGTGCTCTACGTCCAGCGGGCCGGGCAGCTGAAGATCTTCAAGCCCAGCACCAACACCACGGTCACCGCCGGCACCCTGAGCGTCTACACCGGCGGCGAGGACGGCCTCACCGGCCTGGCCCTGGATCCCGCCTTCGCCAGCAACGGTTACGTGTACCTGTACCACTCGCCGGCCAGCAGCACGACCGACATCAACCGGGTCTCCCGGTACACGCTGAGCGGCGACACGCTGAACATGTCCAGCGGGGTCACCATCATCGACATCCCCGCGACCCGGGACCGCACGTCGCCGGAGCCCGGCCACACGGGCGGTTACATCGCCTTCGGGCCGGACGGCAACCTGTACATCGGCACCGGCGACGACGTCGCGCCGAACCTCGACCCCAACTGGCAGGGCTACGCCCCGCTGGACTGGCGGTCGGGCAAGTCCCACCTCGACTCCGCGAAGACCGCCGGCAACACGAACGACCTGCGCGGCAAGCTGCTGCGCATCCGCCCGGCGGCAACCGGCGGCTACACCATCCCGTCCGGCAACCTCTATCCACAAGGGACCGCGCAGACGCGGGCCGAGGTCTACGCGATGGGCTTCCGCAACCCGTTCCGCTTCTCCATCGACCCGTCCAACGGCTGGGTGTACCTTGCCGACTACGGCCCGGACCGTGGCCTGCCGACCACCAACCGCGGCCCCGAGGGGCTCGTGGAGCTCAACGTCATCAAGGCGGCCGGCAACTACGGCTGGCCCTTCTGCCACGGCGACAACCAGCCCTACGCGCCCTACAACCCCGACACGGGCGTCGTCGGCGCGAAGTTCAACTGCGCCGCGCCGGTCAACAACTCCCCCAACAACACCGGCCTGGTGAACCTGAAGCCGGTCGTCGCACCCAACATGTGGTACGGCTACGGCGCCTCGCCGAACTTCCCCGAACTGGGCTCCGGTGGCTCGGCCCCGATGGGCGGGCCCGTCTACCGGTACAACGCGGCCAACCCGTCCTCGACGAAGTTCCCCCAGTACTACGACGGGGTCCACTTCTTCTACGAGTGGTCCCGCAACTTCGTCAAGGAGGTCCACTTCGACAGCAGCACCGCCGTCACCCGGACCAACACGTTCCTGCCCGGCGGCAACTTCAACAAGCCGATGGACATGGAGTTCGGCCCTGACGGCTCGCTGTACCTGCTCGAATGGGGCTCCGCGTTCGGCGGTGGCAACAACGACTCCGGCCTCTACCGCATCGACTACGTCCAAGGTGGACGGTCGCCGATCGCCAAGGCCAACGGCACGCCGACCAACGGCAACGCGCCGTTGAACGTGCAGTTCTCCAGCGCCGGCTCGATCGACCCGGACCCCGGCAACACGATCAGCTACCTGTGGACGTTCGGCGACGGCACCACGTCGACGGCGGCGAACCCGGCCAAGACGTACACCACCAACGGCAACTACACCGCCCAGCTGAAGGTCACCGACAACACCGGCAAGACCGGCTTCGCCAACGTGCAGATCACCGTCGGCAACATCGCGCCGACCGTCACGGTCAGCACCCCGGTCAACGGCGGCATGCTCAACTTCGGCGACCAGGTCTCCTACACCGTCAGCGTCACCGACCCGGGCGGTGCCGCGATCGACTGCTCGAAGGTGTACGTCAACCCGGCCCTCGGCCACGACGACCACCTGCACGAGACCACGGAATACCCGGGCTGCTCCGGCACGATCTCGACCGACCTGCTCGGCGGGCACCCTGACGGCGCGAACCTGTTCTACGCCCTCATCGCCCACTACACCGACAACGGCGGCTCGGGCGGCGCGGCCCCGCTGACCGGCTACGGCCAGGCGATCCTGCAGCCGAAGCACAAGCAGGCGGAGTACTTCACCGCGCAGAGCGGCATCCGGGTCATCGACCAGGCGGGCGCGGAAAGTACCAAACGCATCGGGGACATCTCCAACAACGACTGGATCTCGTTCAACCCGATGAGCCTGCAGAACATCACCAACGTCACCTACCGGGTCTCCTCACCGACCGGCGGCGGCTCGATCGAGCTGCGCGCCGACTCGCCGACGGGCACCCTGCTGGCGACGACGACCGTGCCGAACACCACCGGCTGGGACAACTACCAGAACACCGCGACGGTCAACACGGCCGCGCTGTCCGGCACGCACACGCTGTACATGGTGTTCAAGAACAGCGCCGAAAACGGCTTCGACCTGGACTCGTTCACCTTCGGCGGGGCCGGCGTCGGCACCCCGGGCACCGGCGGCGTGGCCGGCAAGACGTGGACGATCACGGCCCAGCACAGCGGCAAGCTCGTCGACGTCAACGGCGCCTCCACCGCCGACGCGGCCCAGATCATCCAGTGGGCGGCGACCGGCGGCAATAACCAGAAGTGGCAGGCCGTGGACGCCGGCGGCGGCGCCGTGTACCTGAAGGCGGTGCACAGCGGCAAGTGCCTCGACATCACCGGCAGCTCGACCGCCAATGGTGCGTTCCTGCAACAGTTCACCTGCAACAACGGCAGCAACCAGAAGTTCACCGTCACCCCGACCGGCACCACCGGCGTGTATACGGTGAAGAGTGTCCTCAGTGGACTGTGCGTGGACGTCAACGGCGGCTCCACCGCCGACGGCGCCCGCCTGCTGCAGTGGACCTGCCACAGCGGCACCAACCAGCAGTGGCGGTTCACCCTGGCGTGACCATGCTCGCCTCTGGTGACCCTGTTCGCCTTGGCGTAACCCTTTGAACCGGCACCGGTCCCCGCGACGACGCGGGGGCCGGTGCCTGCCTTAACGGGCCTTAACGGGCCATGAAAGAACGTGCAATTTATTGCCATCGATTCCCTTCCTGCGTACCGTGCGGGGTCGGTACACGACGGAAGGAGCTCAATCGTGTCGATACGTTGGTGCGCGGGCAGACGCGCACTGCTGGTGGGTGCCGGCGCCGCCGGGCTGCTCACGGCGTGCGGGGACGATCCCGCACCGCCCAGCACCGCGTCACCGCAACAGGCCACGACGACGGACGCCGCGGCCGCGCCCTCCCCGGCGAGCAGCCTGGCGAGCACCACGGACGTCCCGGTCGGCGGCGGGACCGTCGTCGGTGGCGTCCTGGTCGTCCAGCCGGTCGCCGGCACGTTCAAGGCGTACAACGCCGCCTGCCCCCACAAGGGCGTCAAGGTCAACCCGCCGAAGGACGGCGTCGCGACGTGCCCCGCGCACAACTCGACCTTCGCCATCGCCGACGGCGCCCGCATGAGCGGACCGGCCACCAGCGGCCTCACCGAGATCGCCATCACCGTGGACGGCGGCCGGATCACCCAGACCTGAGCCCACGGGCTCCGCACAGCGTGGTGCGGAACCGTCAGGTGAGCGGCAGCTTCATCCCCTCGTGGCTGGCGACGAATCCCAGCCGCTCGTAGAACCGGTGCGCGTCGGGGCGGCGCTTGTCGGTGGTGAGCTGCACCAGCGCGCAGCCGCGCTCCCGGGCCCGGTCCACGACCCACGTCATGAGCCGCGCACCGACCCCCTGGCCGCGCAGGTCGGCGCGGACCCTGACCGACTCGACGAGCGCGCGTTCGGCGCCGTGCCGGCCGAGCCCCGGAATGTAGGTCACCTGCAGGACCGCGACCACCTCGCCGCCGTCGTCGGCGACGATGAGCAGGTTGCGCGGGTCCTCGGTGACCGCCGCGAACGCCTGCTCATAGGCCTCGTCGACCACCGCGAGGTCCCGGTCCTTGCCGAGGACGTCGTCCGCGAGCAACGCGACGATGGCGGGCAGGTCGTCGTGGACGGCTTCGCGGAAACGCACGCCACGATGCTAGCCGCGGCGGTCAGCGCGCGGGCCGGCGGTGTTGGAGAATCGGCGTGCCAGCCCGCCCTTGGAGGCCGCCCGTGTCAGAAGCGCCACAGCGCAGTGTCCTCGTCCGGGCACGGGTCGCGACCGCACTGCTGTTCCTGTTGTTCGGCATCACCCTCGGGGTCTGGACCGCCCGCATCCCCGCGATCAAGCGCGAGCTGTCGCTGGACGACGGTGCGCTCAGCGTCGCGCTGCTCGCGTTCGCCGCGGGCGCCATCACGGGCATGCAGGCGACGGGGCGGCTGGTCGACCGCTTCGGCAGCCGGCGGGTGATGCTGCCGGTCGCGTTCGCCGAAGGCCTCGTGCTGATCCCGCCCGCATATGCGCCGAACCTGGTGACGCTCGCCGTCGCGCTGTTCCTGTTCGGAGCGGTGCACGGCACGCTGAACATCGCCATGAACGCCAACGCCATCGACGTCCAACGGGCCTGGCAACGGCCGATCATGTCGTCGTTCCACGCGGTGTACAGCATCGGCGGCTTCATCGGCGCGAGCGCCGGCGGCCTGTTCGCCCACTCCGGTGCCGGACCGCGCACGACGTTCACGGCCGTCGGCGGCACGATGGTGGCCTTCGCCGCCTGGTCGGCGTGGTGGGCGCTACCGGGCTCGCCTGCCTCGACGACCTCGCCGGGGTCCCCGGTGTCCGCGGCGCCGGCCACCGGCCGGGTGCGGGGCGTGCTGTTCCTCGGTGTCCTCGTGTGCTGCGCGCTCGTCGGCGAGGGCGCCGCCGCGGACTGGAGCGCCGTCTACCTGCGCGACGACCTGCACAGCTCGGCCGGGTTCGCGGCGGCCGCGTTCGCGGCGTTCTCCGTGGCGATGACGGTCACCCGGCTCGTCGGCGACCGGCTCACGGCCAGGTTCGGCCCGGTCCTGCTGGTCCGCGCCAGCGGCCTGCTCGCCGCCGGCGGGCTCGGCGGCGCGCTGCTGATCGGCGCGCCGGCGGCCGGCGTGGCCGGCTTCGCGTGCCTCGGCGCCGGCATGGCCCTGATCGCGCCGCAGGTGTACTCGGCCGCCGGCGACCGCAACCCCGAGGCCGCCGGGCGGGCGCTCGCGCGCGTCGTCGGCCTCGGCTACCTCGGGTTCCTGCTCGGCCCGGTCCTCATCGGCGCGGCCAGCAGGGTCGTCGGGCTGCCGGGCGCCCTCGCCATCCCGGTCGTGCTGTCGCTGTTCGTCGCCGCCACCGCGACCGCGCTGCGACCCAGGCCCCGCCGACCTGAGCCGGCGGACCTAACCGCGGCGCCGTCCTGACCCACGGACCGGCGCCCGTGTCGTCCGGCCCCCGTGCCGCCGGCGCCTCGCGCCCTGGCCCCGTGCCGTCCGGCCCCGTGCCGTCCGGCAGCGACCGGCCGGCACCGGCGCCGGGATCAGGCGAGGGCGCCAGTGGCGGCGTCGACTGCGACCTGCTCCATGCACCGCAGCAGTGCCTCGGCGGCGGACGGCGGCACGTGATGCGTGTCGATCTCGATGTGCAGCCGCACCGTGTCCGGCGAGGCGTCGTCGACGTTGAGGAACATCCGCGCGTACACCTCGTCGCGCTGGATCGTCCACTCGAACACCGTGCGCGGCAACGCTTCCCGCACCAGCTCCGGATCCACAGGGGTGGCCTGGACCGGCGCCCGGCGGTCGTTGTAGAAGCAGTTGAGGTCGAACTCGGGACCACGTTCCAGGGCCACGGCGGCCGAGATCTCCTCCAGCCGCTCCCGATCGTAGTAGCCGTGCTTGTAGGCCACCATCGCCGCGCGCTGCACCCGGCCGAGCAGCTCGTCGAACGGTACCCCGGCCACGTCCACCGACCACAGGGCCGTCTGCGACACCGGACCGACGACCTCGGCGAGGCCGGGGCGGAACCGGTTGCTCGACACCAGCCTGGTCGCGACCGGGTCGACGCCGCAGATCCTCGCCATCGCAACCGCGTAGACGGCCAGCATCACCTGAGACGCGTCGATCTGGGTCCGGCTCGCGACGGCCCGCACGGCAAGGGGCAGCGCCGCCGAGGTCAGCTCGCCGCGCCAGTAGCGGGGCTCGTGCGGGTCGCCCTCGCCGGCGTACCGGCGCGGCGGGATGGTCCGCAGCATCGTCTCCCAGTATCGCAGCGCCGCCGCGCTCTGCCGCTGCCCGGCCGGCGAACGCTGCCACTGCGCCTGCTCCAGGGCCTGCATGCCGTGGACCGGCGCGGTCTCCCCACGCTCCCCCTCCTCCAGCATCACCAGCGCGCCGCGGCCGTCCATGACGAGGTGGGTCATGATGGCCACCAGGTGCGTCGCCGCGCCGTCCTGCACGATGACGGCCATCCGCACCGGCCATTCCTCGGCGAAGTCGTAGTCCGTCTGCTCGTAGCGCACGCGCACCGCGTCCGCGACCGCCTGCGGGTCGTCCGCACCCGCGTCGACGACCTCCAGCGTGATCTCGCCGGACGCGTGCACCACCTGCCGCGGCTTCCCGTCGGGCTCGAACCGCAGCCGGGTGCGCATCGACTGGTATCGCGACATGAGGTATCGAAGCCGCTCTTGCATGTCCTGCACGGTGGTGCCGGGCGGCAGCGGCTGCGCGCCACCGATCGGCATCCAGGTCTTCTGCTCGACCAGCGCCTGCCAGATCTCCCGCTGCCCCCACGACAGCACGTCCTCGCCCGACCCCTCACCGGCGAACGCAACGGTGATCGCAGTGCTGCCGGACCTCGGCATCTCAAGGGTCATGTCGTTCCTGTCCACTGTGGTCGGGCAAACTATCCCAGCCGATGTTACGGCGCCCCTGTCGTCACATTCACGACCAGAACAGCCCCCGTGGAGCACCCGAACGCCGGATACCCGCCCCGCCCCGTTGTGCTGCCGCAAGGCTCTCCACCGCTCCAGCCTTCCTGTCCACAAAGGACACTGTGCTGGCCCATGAATGCAAATGAACGGCAGGCGATTGTTTTACCCAACGCATTGGCGGCTCACCCGAAAAGAAAGAGCGGGCGGAGCACATTGCTCCGCCCGCCTGCTATATTGGCTCTATTGTTTTTCCGTCGGGTCAGAATCAGGTCAGGTCAGATCAGGAATGTCACCGCACACGATGCCTATCAGGGTCGACACCGCTCGCATCCACCATCTTTTCGCGGTGTCCTGCCGGGCTGCCGCATGAGCTTCCTCGAGCTCGCGGCGGACCCGCCGCACGGCGTGCTGCGCCCGTGCGGCAGCTTTCCGGGCGGCCAGCGCGTCCCGCTGGACGTCGCGCAACTGCGCGCTCGTCCGCTCGACCGCGGCCCGCAGTTTCTCCAGCTCAGCGAGAGTTTCCGCAGGTAAAGGCACGTGCGCGGGTGTGGATTCGTCGCACGCTTGTTCGTCAGGCATGATGGTCCTATCTCTCTGCCCGAGCGGAAGTTTGGACGCTGTCGCTCGAGCTAGGGTGTTGGAGATGCGGGCGTCGTGGACCTTGTGTTCACGACGCCCCATTGCTGACTTCGGACGGGACGCCCGTCCGCAGTGGCTGTGCACACTCGAAGGATTTCCGGCCCACCGCCATTCTCATAATACTGCCGGCTATCGCACCGGGTCCCGTGCTGCCATTGCAACTCATCGGGAACGTAGCATACCGATCGTGGTGAAGTTTCGATCAAGTAATGCGGCCACTCGTCGCCCACGACGGATCGGCCCGCTTGCAGCATCTTGAGCGCAACCCGGGCGGTTGTCCAGCATTTCGCGCAAATATCGTCCACGAAGCACCCGACGTGCACGCGTCCTCGCTGGCCCGGCCCGCTCCGCAGCCAGTTGATCGACCCACGTCATACGCACACTGGCTGCTCGTCTTCGACAACGCCGACGCCGCCGCACGTCAGGTTTTGTCAAAGCCCGCCGCCACGGTGCCAGCGGTCGAAGGCGCTGACCAGCCAGTCCGCGTACGGCTCCGCCGAGCGCGCGCCGCATCTCGCCTGCGACTACTGCTACGTCTACACGCGCACCGATCAGAGCTGGCGCACGGCGATCCGATGCGTCACACCAGGTCGTCGCAGTAGACCGAAGGGTTGCCGAAGTCGCCGCCGTGCGCACCTCGTGCCAGCGGTCGCACGCAGCGCGGCCCGCGGCAACGTTGGTCGGCCCTCTTGTAGCCGTAGCAGTAGTCACAGGCGAGGTTGCAGCGCTGGTGCACCTTCAGGATGATCTGCCGCAACGCGCCGGCCGTTCGGGGCGGCGTATGTGCAGTTCACCGGGCCCGGGGAGCATTGCCGCGGCGGCGTCCTGGGCCGGCTCGCCCGGGATCGATCGTGACGTAGCCACCGCCGGAGAACATCGGGCTTCCCGGCTGGAGCGTCGTTCTCGGTCGCCGGCAGCAACATGCACAGCAGCTGCTCGGCGTCGCCGATGGAGTTGCCGCCACAGCCGACGCGCAGCGACCTCGCCACCTACCGAGAGCAGTTCGGCGAGCATCATCCGCGGACGCTCACGGCGGCGTTCAACCTCGCCACCGACCTGCGCGAGGTCGGCGAGTACGAGGGGACGACGGAGCTCGACCAGGCAAACCCCGAGACCCACCTCGAACACCTCGGCCCGAACCACCCGCGCACGCTCACGGCGGCGGTCAACCTCGCCACCAACCTGCGCGAGGTCGGCCAGTACGACGAACCGAGGGAGCTCGACCAGGCAACCTCCGGACCTACCGAGAGCAGTTCAGCGAGCATCATCCGCGCACGCTCACAGCGGTGTTCAACCTCGCCACCGACCTGCGCAAGGTCGGCCAGTACGACGAACCGAGGGAACTCGACCAGGCGATCCTCAAGACCCACCTCGAACGCCTCGGCCAGGACCACCGATACACGCTCGTAGCGGCGGCCAACCTTGCTGCCTCCCTGCGCGAGCTCGGCTAATACGAGGGGGCGGTGGCGCGCGCCGGGGCCGAAGCTCAGATGTCTGTCCTGAACGTGGGCACCTGCCGTGGTCGACGCGCTTGCCGCTGGTGACCGAGTGGTCGGTGCCACCCTTGTCGGATCTCGCGAAGACCGGAGCCACCCGTCGAAGACGAAGTTCAGCCAGCCGGCGTACGCGAACGTCAGTTGCCTGAGCCACGCGGTTGTCGGCGGTCTTCTCTGCCGCGCGAGGACCGCAGCAGGCACGGCGACCCAACAATTCCGCACGTAGAAAGCGCTTGATGACATTTGACCAATAGCCGGCCGACAGCACAAACCGGCGGATCGGATCCGAATTCGATTCGCCGGTAGTGAGCTGCGCGATTAGGGTCACGGCCGAGGCCGAGCAGGAAAATGCGGCAACCGGCACCCGCCGTCGGGACAGATCAGGACCGATCCGTCGTCGCCGGTGGAGATGGCACCCGGGTCAGCACGTGGGCCGAGGTGGCGAGGACGAACGCGGCGAGCGTCAGGAAGCTCGCGAACCGGATCGTCCAGAGTGGACCGTGCGCGGCACCCTCGATCGGAAAGGCGGCACCGGCGACCAGCAGTGCCGCGGCGGCCCACCCGAGTGCGCTGACGATCCGAGGTCCATGGGCATGCCGGACCAGGGTCGCCGCAGACCCGGCGAACACCGCCGCCGGCAACCCGATCAGCGCGATCCCGGCACTGTTGGCGGCCAGCAGCGCCGCGATCGTCGAGTCGTCAAGCTGGGCGCCGGCCAAGGCGACCGCATCCAGGAACGACGTGGCCGTGCCGCCGGCCGCCACCAGGGCCACGACACCGACGGCGGGCAGCCGCGACCACCACGGCGGCGGTCGGTCCACAGTGGACAGCGCACGGGGCAGCAGCACTCCGAACGGCAGGAGCAGCAGCATGAACGCGCAGCCGGCGACGTAGTCGCCGATCAGGTAGCGCCGGCCGGCGGCGTGGAAGAAGTCGCGCACCTGCGCGACCGGGGCGCCCGCGGGTGGTGGTTCGCCCTGCAGGACGGCCGCGCCGAGCAGGAACAGCACGAACCAGCCGATGCCGAGCAGGCCGATCCAGCGGCCGTTGGCGAGTCTTCGCATGCGTTCATGCTGGTCTCCACGCGCCGCCCAAACATCAGCCCGCCGTCCACACGGGACACTCATCCTCCGGTGGTACGCCGCGTCCGCCCCGCTGCATCGCCGGGTGGACGCGGGCGGCGAGGGCTGCGCCGGCGGCGGTACCGGCGGGGCGGTCCCCCGGCCTGACGACCCGGCGCGCGATCCGGGCCACGATGCGAGGCATGACACATGCCATCTCTACCCGCGGGCTGACGAAACGGTACGGCACCCGCACCGTCGTGGACGCCCTCGACCTTGACGTGCCGGCGGGCGTGGTTGCCGGGTTCGTCGGCCCGAACGGCGCGGGCAAGACCACGACGCTGCGGATGCTGCTGGGTCTGGTACGACCAGACGGCGGCACGGGCAGCGTGAACGGCTTGCCACTCAACCAGCCGGCCGCGTACCTGCCGCGGGTGGGTGCGCTGATCGAAGGCCCGGCGTTCTACCCGGGCCTGTCCGGCGAGCGGAACCTCGCCGTCCAGGCGGCCCTCGGCGGCATCGACCCGGCCGGCATCCCGGCGCTGCTGGACCGCGTCGGGCTGGCCGGGCGGGGACGCGACGCGGTCCAGCGCTACTCCCTCGGCATGAAGCAACGCCTCGGCATCGCGGCGGCCCTGCTCGGTGACCCCGCGCTGGTCGTCCTCGACGAGCCGACCAACGGGCTCGACCCCGCCGGCATCCGCGAGATGCGCGGGATCGTGCGGTCCATCCACCAGGACGGCCGGACCGTCCTGGTCTCCTCGCACCTGCTCACCGAGGTGGAGCAGGTCTGCGACTGGCTGATCGTCATCGGCGACGGCCGGCGGCGTTACCAGGGTCCGACCCGGGACCTGCTCGCCGGCGGCGGCGACCTCGAGGAGCGGTACCTCGCCATGTTCACGGAGGAGCGGTCATGACGGCGTCGTTCCGGTCCGAACTGATGAAGCTGCGCCGGCCCCGCGTGCTGTACGGCGCGCTCGGCGGGCTGTTCGGCTGCACGATCCTGGTGACGGTGCTGACGTTCGCCACCGCCACGGCACCGCCGGCCCGGCTCACCGCGGGGTTCACCAACGCGTCCCGGCTCGTCGGCGTCGTCGTCCTCGTCATGTTCCTCACCAACGTCACCACGGAATACAGCCTGGGCACCCTGCGGACGCTGCTGCTGCGCCGGCCGCTGCGGGACCGGCTCCTCGCCGGGAAGGTCCTCGCCCTAGGCGCGTGCACCGCCGGGGCGCTGCTGGTCGCGCTCGCCGTGAGCCTGGCCTCCGCCGCGGTCGTCACCGGTGTCCGCGGTACGCCGACCGGACCGTGGCTGGCGGACGCGGCCACCGGCTACGCCAACACCGTCCTCGCCGCCGCGTGCTACGGCTCGATCGGGCTGGCGCTCGGGGTGCTGCTGCGCTCCACGCCCCTGGCCGTCGGCGTCGCCCTGTTCTGGTTCGTCATGGTCGAGAACATCGCCCGCAACACCTGGCCCGGCGCCGGTCACGTGCTGCCCGGTCTGCTCGCCGGGGCAGTCACCGGCGTCCCCGGCAGCGTCCCATACAGCCATGGGCTCGCCGGTGTGCTGGTGTACAGCGCGCTCTCGCTCACGGCCGGCTTCGTCGTCTTCGCCCGCCGGGACGTGAGCACCTGAACCGGTCAGGTCATCCAGCCCGGGCGGATCAGGCCGGTCTCGTACGCCATGATGACCAGCTGCGCGCGGTCGCGGACGTGCAGCTTGGTCATCGCGCGGCTGATGTGCGTCTTGGCGGTCGCCAGGCTCACGAACAGCCGCGCGGCGATCTCGTCGTTGGTCAGCCCCTGCGCGGCCAGGACCATGACCTGCCGCTCCCGGTCGGTGAGCGCGGCGAGCGCCTCGGCCGGCCGGGCGACCTTCGCCCGCGAGGCGAACTCCTTGACCAGCCGCCGGGTGACGCTGGGCGCGAGCATCGAGTCGCCCGCGGCGACCACCTCGATGGCCCGGATCAGGTCGTCGGGCTCGTTGTCCTTGAGCACGAACCCGCTCGCCCCGGCCCGCAACGCGTCGAAGACGTACTCGTCGATCTCGAAGGTGGTGAGGATGAGGACCTTCACCGCATCGAGCCGCGGGTCGGCGGCGATGCGCCGGGTCGCTTCGAGGCCGTCCATCACCGGCATCCGCACGTCCATCAGCACCACGTGCGGCCGCAGCTCGGCGGCCTTGCGCACCGCGGCGTCGCCGTCGCCGACCTCCGCGACCACGTCGATCCCGCCGCCGTCCTGCAGCAGCGCGCGGAGCCCGGCGCGCATCAGCGCCTGGTCGTCGGCGAGCACGACCCGGATCACGCCGGCATCCGGTACGGCAGCCACGCGCTCACCCGGAACCCACCGCCGGGGCGGCGGCCCGCCTCGAACGTGCCGCCGAGGCCGGTGGCCCGTTCCCGCATCCCGGCGATCCCGTCGCCCTCGCCCTGCCGGGTCCTCGGCGGTCCGTCGTCGTGCACCGCGACCGTGACCGCGTCCTCGCCGTAGGCGATCCGCAGCGTCGCGGTGTCGGCGCCGCTGTGCCGTCGCACGTTGGTGACGGCCTCCTGCACGATCCGGTACGCCGCGAGGTCCACCGCCGTCGGCAGCTGCCGCGGCGCGCCGTCGACGGTCTTCGTCACCCGCAGCCCGGCCTCGGCCGACCGGGCGAGCAGCTCGTCGAGCTGGCCGAGACCGGCGCTCGGCCGGCGCGGCGCCTCGGTGTCCTGGCGCAGCACGGCGAGCGCCGCCCGCAGGTCGTCCAGGGTCTCGCCGCTGACCTCCTTGATCGCCGCGACCGACGCGCGGGCCTGGTCGGGGTTGCGGTCGAAGAGCCGCAGCGCCACGTTTGCCTGCACGTTGACCAGCGACACGTGGTGCGCGAGGACGTCGTGCAGGTCCCGCGCCACCCGCAGCCGCTCCTCGCTGACCCGGCGGCGCTGCTCGGCGGTCCGGGCCCGCTCGGCCTCGGCGCTGCGCTCCCCCGTGACCCGCACCGCCTCACCGGCGGCGAGCAGCAGGCACAGCACCGCGGCGATCGCCACGACCGCGACCGGCCCGGGCGGCTCCTGCCGGCCGACGGCCGCGCTGACGAGCAGGTAGACCGGCAGGCCGACCGCCGTCACCAGCCACGCTGTGCGGCGCCGCCCGGCCGCGACGGTGACCACCATCGCGACGCCGAGGCTCAGCGCGGCCGGCCCGAACCGGTAGTTCAGCGTGTAGTACGCGGCCGCCGCGGCGAAGTTGCCGGCGAGCACCGCCCCGGGCGCGCGATGCCAGACGGAGAGCAGCAGCGGCCCGACGGCCAGCAACGCGACCGCGATGAGGTCGACGGGCCGCCGCTCGGTCACCCGTTGCGCGGCGGCGACGGTCGTGGCGATCTGCAGTGCGCCGACGAGTGCCGGCAGCCAGGGCCGCCGGCACCACCTGTCCCACCGCCCCCCGACGGCGCCGACAACCGGCCGGCCCTGCTGCGTGACCCCCTCCACCACATCAGCCTAGGGACGCGTCGCCGGCCGGTCGTCATCCTCGGGACTCCCCGCCGGCTACCACCAGGGGCGTACCTCACCCCTGCCGCCTACTCCCCCGGTCGCACCCGGTCGCGGGTTTTGTCGCGGCCGCAGGTCGCGGGTTTTGTCGCGGCCGCAGGTCGCGTCGCGGCCGGCCACGGCCGCGTTCTTGTCACGACCGCAGGTCGTGTCACCGCAACTGTCCGCGGACCTGGCAGGGAGGCCGTTCACGGCCGACCGGTGGCTGACGGGAGCAGCGGGCCGCGCCCACGGCGGACCGGAGCCATGCACTGCCCCGGCATCAGTGGACTTTGTAGCCTCCGTGCGCGGCGGCATGCTCGTTGAAGGTGGCGAACTCGTCGACCCACTCGCGCAGCTGCGTCGGCTGGTCGTAGTAGAACAGGGCCATGTCGCCGATCAGGTCGGCGGTGAGGGCGGCGCGCAGGCGGGCGGCGATGAAGGCGCTCTGCGCCGCGGTCACCTGCCAGCCGTCGTTGGAGCTGAAGTGCCCGGCCGGCAAGGTCTCGGCCGACGGCGCGAACTGTTCGTTGCCGAACAGCCGCTCGAGGCCGCCGCCGGCGATGGCGCCCGCCTCCAGCAGGACGAGCCTTACGTGCCCCATCTGCCAGTCGTTGAGGCGGTGGCCGGTGCCGGCGCTCTCGAAGTCGTAGCCCACCCGGCACAGACTAGTGGCAGTTCCAGTAGGCGGTGGCGGCATGGACGTACATGGTGCCGGCGTCGCCGAGGTTGACGTCGACGACGGCCTCGCTGAACTGCCAGAGGAAGTCGGTGGTGTACGTGTCGCCGGACCAGTGCAGGACCGGGCCGCCGATGCGGTCGGCGGACATGAGCAGGTCGTGCAGGTCGTCAAGGTCGGGTGCGACGGCGTCCTCGTCGAAGGTCGGGTCGAAGACGTCGTAGAACGCGCGGGCAGGCACGTCCAGCGGGTGGAGCCGGTAGGCGCGGGCGGGCGGGTCGTCGACGGCGGGGCCGGTCCACTCGCCCTTGGCGAGGTCGGCGTCGGTGAGCCGGACGAGTGCGGTCTGCGGGGTGCCTGCCTGGAACGCTTCGTTGTCGGCGGCGGAGGAGATGAACAGCGCGAGGGCGCGGACGCCGGCGAGGTCCGCGACGGCGCGCAGGTGCGGCACGTCGTCGAGGTCGACGGTGATCAGGTGCGCCATGTAGCCGTCGTGCCAGCGGGGGCGGGTCTGCTCGTCGACGCCGATCGGGGCGCCGCCCGCCCTGCGGATCGAGCCCGGCCGGTACGCCCTGGGCACCGGCTCGATCAGGTCGACGCGGACGAGCGCGTCGCCGGGGCGGGCACAGCGCGCGGCCAGTTCGGCGGCGGCGGTCGGGCTGAGCGGCATGGACAGTCACCGTAGTCGGCGTGGCAGCTGGGCGGCTCAGACAGGGGCGCCGGCGGTGGACAGTTCGAGCCAGACGCACTTGCCCGCCAGGCGGTCACGGTCGACGCCCCATCGGGTGGCGAGCGTCTCGACCAGTGCGATGCCCCGGCCGTGGTCGGCGTCGGGTGCGGCGTTGCGGGCGACCGGCGGCGCCGCGACATGGTCACAGACCGTGACGCGCAGTGTCTCGTCGGTGAGGCACAGCTGGACGGCGGTGACGCCGCCGGCGTGCACGACCGCGTTCGTGACCAGCTCGCACAGCAGCAGTTCGGTGTCGTCGTGCAGGTGGCCGCGCGGACGGCGGCCGATGATCCTCGGCAGGGCCAGACCCAGCCAGTGACGGGCGCGGGCGACGACGGCAACGTTCCCGCCGTCAACGGGGCGCCAGACGAGCTGCGTAATCATGATCGTCGCGCCTCCCTCCAGGTGGTGCGCTCGGAGGTTGTGGTACCCACCGCGGCCACTCTCAAGCGCGGCCCGCAACGACGATCGACTCCATGGTGCGGGCGATGGTCTCCGCGTCCGTGCGGGACAGGAACGCGGTGTCCACGTCGACGGTGAAAACCAGGGCGCCCGGCTCGTCGTCGATGTGCAGGAACAGCGGCTCCGTCGGGCCCGTCGACGCGCCAACCCACTCGAACACCCCGTCGCCGCCGGGCACGTCGGGTGCGGCCGCGCGAGACGTGCGGCGGTCGTTGTAGCACACGGTCCGAGTCACGTCGGTGTCCGCGCGGGCGAGCAGGTCTGCGAGCCGCAGCGGGTTGTAGTAGGCGTGCTTGTGCGCGGCGAGGGACGCGCGGGCGACCCGGCCGAGCGCCTCGTCCAGCGGGACGGCCACGTCGGCGACGCACAGGCCGAGCTGGGCGAGAGGGCTGACCACCTCGGCGAGGCCGGCGCGGAAGCGGTTGCCCACCAGGTGCCGGACCGCGACCTGGTCGGTGCCGGTGACCTGCCCGACGGCCATCATGAACGCGGTCGACAGGATCGTCGCCGGGTCGACGCCGGTGCGGGCGGCGACGGCCGGGGCGGCGGACGCCATCGCCGGCGAGGTGAACCGTGCCTTCGGGAACCGCTGCCGCTCCGGCCGCAGCGCCGGGGACAGGACCGGCAACGACGGCAGGTGCCGCTCCCAGTGCCGGACGGCGGCGGCGCTCTGCCGTTCACCGGACGGCGAGCGCTGCCAGGCGGCCAGGTCGAGCGGCTGCGGCCCGGTGACCGGCGTCGCGACGCGGGCGGTGGCCTCGGCGACCATGACCCCGGCGCCGATCGCGTCGGTCACCAGGTGCGGCATGATCGCGACGAGCCGCTCTGGCCGGCCGTCCCGGCAGACGACCGCGGCCCGCAGCGGCCAGTCGGCGGCCAGGTCGGGCTCGGCGGTCCGGTACGCGTGCTCCACCTCGGCGGCGAACGCGACCGGGTCGTCGTCGGCCTCGTACACCTCGACGGTCAGCGTCCCGCCGGCATGCACCTCCTGCAGCGCCCGACCGTCCCGGCCCGGTGCGCCGTCGTGGCGCAGGCGGGTCCGGAACGACTGGTAGCGCCCCAGCGAATACCGCAACTCGTCGATGACGTCGGCGACGGTGGTGCCGGGCGCGACGGGCTGGTGTCCGCCCATCGGCAGCCATGACCGCTCGCGGTCCATCGTCAGCAGCATCGACTGCTGGCCCCAGGTCAGCTCGGCGACGCCGCTGCCCTCGCCGCGGAACGCGACGTCGATCCGATCCACCACGTCAACCATCGACGAACCCTTTCGGCAGGAAGGCTCGCGACCCAGGACAGCGTAGCGGTCAGATCTCAAGGCACCAGATGGATGCGGATCTTTCTCGCGGTGACCGCTGCGTCCTCCAGGACGTTGAGCCGCGGCTCGGGCACCTCGAGCAGGTGCGGGTGCCGCAGCGCGGCGATCCGTTCGAGCCGCGGGTCCTCCAGGACCAGGTCGATCATGCCGCGGTCGCCGCCGCACACCAGCGCGGCGAGGTCCGGGTGCCCGGCCAGGACGCGGGCGGCGATGTCGGCGGTGTCCTCGATCGCGGCGTCGGTCTGGTTGCCACGGCGGCGGGCGTACCGCTGCTGCGACCACCCGCCCGCGGCCGTGCGCCCCTGCACGTAGAACCGGTCGACCTTCGACGTCTCCAGGGTGGTGCCGTCGGCGACCCCGACCGCCGCGGCGCCCCGCCGCACGAGCAGCAGCCCGATCCTCGGCGGCTTCGCGACGCCCTGCAGCAGCGCGTCGATGTCGGTGACCCCGTCCAGCCCCGGCGGCGGGTGCAGGGTCGCGGTGTCGCCGTTGCTGGCCCCGGTCAGGGTCAGGGCGTCCTCGGTCGCGCCGTCGTGCCGGCCGTAGAACCCGTCGAGCCACCCCTTGAGCCGCTCCGGGGAGATCTCGACCCATCGTCCCCCGCCGGCCGCGGGCCGCGCCTTCACCATGCGGCCCAGTCTGCCCCTTTTTCCGGTACGCGGGCGGATTCAGGTGCTGTGGACGAACAGCAGCGGCACGATGACCACGACGCCGACGATCGCGACGGAGGACAGCACGCCCCGCCAGGTGCGCAGGAACCGCCGGACCCGGCGGCGCAGTCCCCGGCGGCGCGGACGGGGGCTCGGCTCGTCCCGGGTGACCGCGAAGATCTCCAGCCACAGCCCGCCGAGCAGCGCGATCGGCGACGCGACCGCGACGACGACCAGCCGGGCGCCGGTCAGCGGCGGCATGTGGTTCACGACGATCGCGGTCAGCGCGGCCACCAGCACGGCGACGGCAAGCTGCGCGACGGCACGCAACCGTCCCTGCACGCCACCTCCCTGTGTCGGCCATCAGCGTAGGTGCCCGCCGGACGCCGAGGCACCCGCTTCACCCTCCCGCGTGAACGCCCACCGCCCCGTCCGGGAACTCCGCGGTCACCTGCCAGCCCGCGTCGCGGGGACCGTAGCGCAGCGTCCCGCCCGCGGCGCGCACATCGGCGTCCAGGCTGCGCAGCCCGTACCCACCACCGCCGGCCGATCCGGTCGTCGCGCCTGCGGCGGGTGGTCGGTGGCCGGCAGGTGGTCTTTGGCCGGCGGATGGTCTTTGGCTGGTGAGCCGTAGGGTCCAGCGGTCGCCGTCCCGGTCGAGCTCGGCCCGCAGTCCCGTGCCCGGTCCGTCGTGCCGCAGTGCGTTGGTCGCCACCTCGCCCACCAGCCGGAACGTCACCTCGCGCACGCCCGCCGGCAGCACGGCCAGCTCGTCGACCAGCGTCGCCGGCACCGTCAGCCCGGCCTCCCGCACCGCGTCGAGGCGCTCGGTCAGCGTGGCCGCCGTGTCCCGCTCGGCCTCCTCCGCCAGCGCGAGGCGCACCTCGGCGAGGGCGTCCCTGCCGGCCCGCAGCACGGTGTCGAGGCGATGCTCGTCGGCCGGGGCGAGCCGGGCGGTCGTCCGGAGGGCCTCGCCCTGCACCAGCATGACCGTCATCGTGTGGGCGAGGCTGTCGTGCAGCCGGCGGGCCAGCCGTTCCCGGGAGCGGGCCGCGGCCGCCGCCTGCTCGGCGAGGCGGCGCTCCAGGCGCAGCCCGGCGATGGTGGCCCGCTCGCGCAGGTGTTCACCGCGCTCGACACCCGCGAGCCAGGTGACGGTCAGCGCCACGGCCGCGAGCAGCCCGCCCTCGACCGGCCCGCGCCGGATCGCCCCGGTGACGGTGACGAGCACCGTGGCCGCGGCGCACACGCCCCACCGCACCGCCGGCGAGCGGTGGGTCGCCGCCGTGTACATCGCCAGCGACACCGGCAGGTACCCCACCGCGCGCCCCATCCCGAGCAACGAGTGCGCCGCCGTCGCCACACTGATCACGGCGAGCACGGTCCCGGGCGCCCGGCGCCGCCACACCAGCGGGACCAGCTGCGCGACGGCCAGCGGGACGCTGAGCACCGTGCCGGACAGCACGTACAGCGTGACCAGCGTGACGTACAGGGCCACGTCGATCACGATCCGCCAGTGCCGGCGAAGGCTGACCGGCATCCGTTCCCCCTGACATATCATCGGCCGGGTGATCCGGCTCGCCATCGTCGACGACCAGGCCCTCGTCCGCGAAGGCCTCGCCCTGATCCTCGGCGCCGAGCCCGACATCGAGGTGGTCGCCGAGTTCGCCGACGGCGCCGGCCTCCTGCGCGACCCGGTCCCGGCGGACATCATCCTGCTGGACCTGTACCTGCCCGGCGCCGACGGGGTCGCGACCATGCGCGAGATGCGTTCCCGCCGGCCCGAGGTCAAGGTGCTGATGCTGACGACCGTGGGCAGCGCCGCCGACATCCAGCGGGCCCTGACCGCCGGCGCCGACGGGTTCGTCCTCAAGGACGCCACCGGCGCCGAACTGGCCGCGGCGGTGCGTGG
Organism: Dactylosporangium sp. NPDC049525; assembly: GCF_040676755.1. Taxonomy (NCBI): domain Bacteria; kingdom Bacillati; phylum Actinomycetota; class Actinomycetes; order Micromonosporales; family Micromonosporaceae; genus Dactylosporangium; species Dactylosporangium sp. NPDC049525. The sequence continues at coordinate 20,817 of NZ_JBFAPO010000021.1, forward strand.
CGCCCACGCCGGGGTACGCCCGCTCAGCGCGTCCGCCGCCGACCTGCTGTGGCCGAGGCGGCCGGCCCGCCCCGGCCCCTCCCCCGACCTGACCGTGCTCACACCGCGCGAGCGGGAGGTCCTCGACCTGCTCGGCCAGGGCCTGGGCAACCGCGAGATCGCCGCGGCCCTCGCCCTCGCCGAACGGACCGTGAAGACCCACGTCAGCAACGTCCTGGCAAAACTGGACGTGGCCAGCCGCACCCAGGCGGCGCTGCTGACCCGCGACCTGCCACCCTCGTAGCGCTTCTTCGTCGCGCCCCTTCGTAGTACCAAGGTGCCGCCCGGCTACGTCCTTCGCCGCTTCCACCGCCGGCCGCACGCTGCCAGGCTGCCCCGGTGCCCACCGATCCGCCGCGCCCCCGCCGCTGGCCGCGCCGCATTGCCGTCGCTCTCGCCGTCGTCCTTGTCGTCACCGCCGGCCTGTACCTGCGCAACAGCTCGACGATCGCCGGCGCCGAACCGGGGCAGCGCCCCTTCCTGCTCGCGCACCGCGGTCTCGCGCAGACCTTCGATCTGGCGGGCGTCACCGCCGACACCTGCACCGCCCGGATCATCCATCCGCCGCAACTGCCGTACCTGGAGAACACCCTGCCATCGCTGCGGGCGGCGTTCGACGCGGGCGCCGACGAGGCTGAAATTGACGTGCAGCTGACCCGCGACGGCCACCTCGCCGTGTTCCACGACGCCACCCTCGACTGCCGCACGGACGGCACCGGCACCGTCGGCGAGCACACCCTCGACGAACTGCGCCGCCTCGACGTCGGCTACGGCTACACCGCCGACGGCGGCGCCACGTTCCCCCTGCGCGGCACCGGGATCGGCCTGCTTCCGACGGTCCCCGAGGTGTTCGCCGCCCTCCCCGGCCGGGCACTGAAACTGGACCTCAAACGCGACGACCGGGCCGACGGCGACGCCCTCGCCGACTTCCTCGCGACCCTGCCCGCCGACCGGCTCGCCACGGTCACGGTGACCGGCGGCGACACCGCGGTCGCCACGGTCGAGCGCCGCTTCCCCCAGGTGCGGACCTCGTCCCGCGCAATCATCAAGGACTGCCTGCTCAACTACGCCGCGACCGGCTGGACCGGCCACGTCCCGGCCAGCTGCCGGCACCGCGAGCTCCAGCTACCCACCCGCTACGGCAAGTGGCTGTGGGGCTGGCCCAACCTGTTCGTGGCCCGGATGCGTTCGGTCGACACGCGGGTCGTCCTGGTGCGCGGCGAAGGCGACTGGTCGGCCGGCTTCGACACCGCCGCCGACGTGGCCGAGCTCCCGGACGGCTACACCGGCGCCATCTGGTCCAACCGCGTCGACGTCATCGCGCCGCTCGTGACCCCGCGCTGACCCCGCTCTGCGGGCTGCGCCGCTAAGCGGACAGCGCTTCGCGCAGGCCGCGGGCGGCGAGCCGGTCGGCGCGCTCGTTCTCCTCGTGCCCGGCGTGGCCCTTGACCCAGTGCCAGACGACCTCGTGCCGGGCGGCCGCGGCGTCGAGCTCCCGCCACAGGTCCTCGTTCTTCACCGGCTGACCGGCCGCGGTCCGCCAACCGTTGCGCTTCCACTTCGCGATCCACGACATGATGCCGTTGCGGACGTACGTGCTGTCGGTGTGCAGGTCGACGACCGAGGTGCGGGTCAACGCGTCCAGGGCCCGGATCGGCGCCGTCAGCTCCATCCGGTTGTTCGTCGTCGGCGTGGCCTCACCACCGCAGAGTTCCTTCTCCACCGCGCCATACCGCAGCAGCGCACCCCAGCCGCCGGGACCCGGATTGCCGCTGCAGGCGCCGTCGGTCCAGATCGCCACCCGAGAAGTCATCCAGAGAACCTACGTCACGAAACCGGTCTGATACCGGCCGGCGCCAGCCCTGCGGCCCCGTGTCGGACGTTTTCTGTCGTACCTCGCTGGCATGCTGTCGGCCATGACACCGCTGAGGATCATCAAGGGCGACGCGACCAGTCCACAGGCAGCCGGGCCCAAAATCATCGCCCACGTCTGCAACGACCAGGGCCACTGGGGCGCGGGATTCGTCCTCGCCGTGTCCCGGCGCTGGCCCGAGCCCGAGCGCGACTTCCGGCGGTGGCATCGGGAACGCGCCAGCAACGACTTCGCCCTCGGCGCCGTCCGGATCCTGGAGGTGCAGCCGTCGCTGTGGGTCGCCAACATGATCGGGCAGCACGGCATCAAGACGGGCAGCTCCGGCCCACCGGTCCGCTATGAGGCGATCGGCCGCGCCCTGACGACGGTCGGCGACCGGGCACTCGAGCTCGGCGCGTCGGTGCACATGCCGAGAATCGGCTGCGGCCTCGCCGGCGGCCGGTGGGACAGGATCGAGCCACTCGTGGTTTCGGCGCTGAGCGATCGCGACGTTGCTGTGACGGTCTATGACTTCTGATCGCGTTCTCGCCTGGTGTACGAGCCGAGCCCGCCCTCTCCATCGGGTGCCCGAAGTGGTGCCGGGGTGACGTCCCGCGGCGACCTGGACGGGTCGCCGCAGGACGCTGCTTCGCGGAGCCGGTTTCCCGCCGTTCCGGTGGCCTCGTCACTGGCGCGGCGTGGTCGCCAGCGGCGCGGTCATGAACGACACGACCACCACCGGCAGGTCGCCGCCGGCGGACGCCGGCTCGGGCTTGGCGGGCTCAGGCTTGGCGGGCGGGTCCCCGGCCGCCCCGGGCGTGCTGAGGCCGGACGCGGTGACGGCAGGTGCGGTGACGGCAGGTGCGGTGACGGCAGGTGCGGTGACGGCAGGTGCGGTGACGGCAGGTGCGGTGACGGCAGGTGCGGTGGGTGCCGTCACGGTGGGCGCGGTCGCAGTGAGACTGGCCGCGGTGGGTGGCATCGCGATATCTGCAGTCGCGGCCGATCCGGTCGCGGCGGGCGCAGACGCGGTGAGGCTGGCCGCGGTGGGTGGCATCGCCTTGTCTGCAATCGCGGCCGATCCGGTCGCGGCGGGCGCAGACGCGGTGGGTGGCATCGCGGTGTGCGCAGTCGCAGCTGATCCGGGCGCGGCGGGCGCAGACGCGGTGGATTCCGTCATCGTTGACGTCGTCGCCACGGGTCCCACGATTGCCGGAGGTGCGTCTGGCGCGGGCCCGGCAGGCGCGGATGCCACGACCGACGCAGGTCCGGCCGCCGCGGGTGCGACCGAGATGGGTGCGACCGAGGTGGGTTCGGCATTCGCGGGTTCAGGGTCCGCAGGCGCCGGCGTTTGCGGTGGGGCGGTCGGGTCGGCGCCGGCGATGAAGGCGGCCGTCTGAGCGGCGAGGCTCGCCGCGCCGATCGCGGTCGCCCACCGGACGATCTCGGCGGCGAGTGTGACCGCGCCCTCCTCGTTGCCCGCGTCTCGGGCGAGGACGGCGAGGAGAAGGAGCTGTGACAGCGTGCCGGGGACGTTGCCGGCGGCGGCACCGAGTTCGGTCGCGCGGCGCCACCGGTCGAGGGCGAGCTGGTGGTCGCCGTGGTCGTGGTCGTGGTCGCCGAGGTGGCGCAGCGCCTCCCGGGCCAGGAGGGGATCGCCGGCGCCGGCGTCGAGTGCGGCACGGTAATGGGCGGGAGCGGCATCCCGCTCGGCGAGGAGGTTGTCGGCGATCAGCCCCTGGTACATCCGTGCCCATCCCGTACGCACCGCATCCGGCGCCGAGATGGCGAGGTCGGCGGCGAGTTGCTGGACCGCGTCGGCGGTGACGAACAGCTGCGTGGATCGGGCCCGCATCAGCACCGTCCGGTACGCGTGGCGCAGCTCGACGAACGCCAGATCCCACCGTCCCGCGTCGTCGAGGCCGGCGGCGAGCCGGGTGGCGGTGGTGAGCCGTTGGCCGGCGCTGGACGTACCGGCGAACCAGTCCGACTCAACGGCCACCTGTGCCGAGGCAAGGGCCAGCAGCGGGTCTTCGGGTGCCGCATCGAGCAGGGTCGCCGCATCGTGCCACCGGCCGGCGTAGGCGAGAGCGCGTGCTGCGGACGCGACGGCCTGGCGAGGGACTGCGATTTCGGTCATGACGGTGACAGTAGTAATCAGAAAAACTATCCTCAAGAAAACTACTTTGCGGCGGGGGCGGCGATGAAGGACGACGTCGAGCAGCACATCGACGCCTGGGAGCGGGAGCTGCCGTGGCTCGACCCGGTGAAGGAGGCGATCTTCATGCGGCTCGCGATGCTCGCACGGCACACCCAGCAGCTGCGCCGTGACACGTTGGCGGCGGATGGTCTGCCGCACTGGCAGTACAAGATTCTGATGAAGCTGCGGAGGCTGGGCCCGCCGTACGCCGCGAGCCCGTCGGAGCTCGCCGACACGCTCGGGCTGACCCGCGGTGCGCTGTCCGCGCGGCTGGCACCCATGGAGGAGGCGGGGCTGATCACCCGGGCGAGCGACACCGCCGATCGCCGGCGGGTCCACGTGCGGCTGACGGAGGCGGGCAGCGCCGCGTTCGAGCAGCAGGCCGGCCGGGAGGACCACGGCGAGGCCGCGCTGCTGGAGGCGCTCACCGCCGAGGAGCGACGCGTCCTCGCCGACCTGCTGCGCAGACTCGTCCTCGCCGCCGAGGAACGCCCGGGTCCGGTCTAGGCTCGCAGCGACCGCAGCAGCTTGCCGTACGTCCACAGTGGACACACAACGGCCGGCCCCGTCGCGCGGCGGCTCAGAGCTCCGGCCAGCTGTAGGCGAAGGACAGCGAGAAGGTCCGTTCGATCCAGTCGGTGGTGCTCTCCCCCGGCGCCGGTCCCGGACTGGTGTCGGCGAGGCGGCGGCGCACCTCGGCGAGGTCGGCGGAGCGGTCGGCCGCCGTGGTCAGCCGCCCGTTTTCGAAGGCCAGTTCCCAGACGCGCGCGAAGCTGTAGGCGGGGCGGAAGCCCATGTGGAGCCGGCCGATGGAGATGGGCTCCGCACCGACCAGCAGCCGTCCCGTGAAGTCGACCGGGGCATGCAGGTCCACATAGGACAGCTTCCCGCGGAACACCTTTGGAAACGCCGAGCGGCCCGGTGCGACGCCGAACAGCGGGACCGGCGGCGTGCCGGGAGGCGCGCCGATCTCCGCGGCGTGCAGCATGAGGCGGCGTCCATCGATGCGGTACTTGTAGAGCCCGCCGCGGTAGCACGCCGTGCTGATGGCTGTGGGCGGGAAGCCGTGCTCGGCGGCGTCGAAGAGACCGGTCCCGTCGACGGCGGTGATGCTGTGCCAGGCGTCGGCGTGCATGACCTCGTCGGCGAACTGTCCCGTCACCCGGCCAGTCTGGCATGTCCGCGACGCGGTCCCGGCGTGATCCCGTTCGTGACGCTTCTTCGTGCCGGGGTTCGCCCATTGCTGCGTAGTCCGTGCCGTCGTGGCGGTCACGCTCCCCCCGACTCCGCACGCACATGATCTGCGCCGTCGAGGACGGCCGCCGGTCGTCCGGGGGAACATCGCCTCGACACGGCGCGGGCGAGGTCGCGTCGGCCCGGCCAACAGCAGCGGCCGTCATACGAGGCGATGGCCGCCGTCGACGTGCAGGACGGTGCCGGTGACGAAGCCGTTGTCCAGCAGCGCGACGATCGCCCGGGCGATGTCGTCGGGAGTGCCGACCCGGCCGGTGGGCAGGCGGGCGGCCATCGCGGCGAGTCGTTCGCCTTTCGCGGCGCCGGCCAGGGTGTCCCAGATGGGCGTGTCGACCCAGCCGGGCGAGACGACGTTGACCCGAGCCGGTGCCAGCTCCAGCGCGAGCGCCCGGGCGAGGGACTCCAGCGCGCCGTTGGCCGTGGCGATGATGCTCGCTCCCGGGCCGGGCCGGTATGCGGCGATGCCCGACGTGAAGACCAGAGAGCCACCCGGTGGCAGCGCGCCGCCGAGGTGTTTTGCGACGAGCCACGGCCCGAGCACCTTCGTGGCGAGGACCGCCGTGGCGGCCTCGACGGTGAAGGCGGGCAGCGGCGCGTACGCCCCGACCGCGTCGGCCGCGGTCACGACCACGTGGTCGTAGGTGTGCTCCGCGAGCGCCTCGACCTGCTCCTCGACACCGATGTCGACCTGCGCCGTCCCAAGACGACCGGCCACCTCATGATCCGCGGCCGTGAGCTGTCCAGCCGTGTCGGCGAGGTGCGCGGCCGGGCCGGTGACGTGCGCAGCCGAGGCGGTGAGGTGTGTGGCTGGGCCGGCGAGGTGTCCGGCCGGGGCAATGGCGTGCGCGGCCGGGGCGGTGAGGTGGGCGGCCGCGGTCGCGAGGCGGGTGGCGGAGCGGCCGGCGACGGTCACCCGGTGACCGCCGCGCAGCAGCCGGGCGGCCAGCGCCAGGCCCATCCCTGAGCTGCCGCCGATTACGAGCACGTGCTGGTTCGTCATGTCCGACAGCGTCGCCCGGTTCCAGTCAAGGCGGGAGGACCGGATCTGGCCGGGGTGTTGCGGGAGGGGTCCTGCCAGGGCCACCCCTCGGGCCGGGCCCGCGATGCAGAATGGTCGGGTGAGTCTCGGGGACTTCCTGCGCAACCGTCGCGGCCGGGTCAGCCCCGCAGAGGCCGGGCTGCCCGCCGGGACGGGCCGGCGGCAGACGCCGGGGTTGCGGCGCGAGGAGCTGGCCGCGCTCGCCGGCGTGAGCGTCGACTACTACACGCGACTGGAGCGAGGCAGGGACACGAATCCGGGGCGGGCGGTCCTCGACGCGCTGGCGACGGTGCTACGACTCGACGACGACGAACGGGCCCACCTGCACCGTCTGGCGCACTCGGAGGTGCCCAGAAGCGCAGCGGTGCAGGTGGTCCGGCCGGCGCTGGTGCGGCTGTTGGAGATGGTGCGGCCGACGCCGGCGTACGTGCTGAGCCAGACCAGCGACCTCCTCGCCGCCAACGTCGAGGGCCGGGGCCTGCTCGTCGGGGTGACCGTGCCGGGCAACCTGGTCCGGTACGTGTTCACCGACCCGGTGGCTCGGGAGGTGTTCGTGTCGTGGCGGCGGATGGCGGAGGACTGTGTCGCGCACCTGCGTACGCTCGACGACAGTCCGGAGCGCGCCGCGCTCGTCGACGAGCTGAGTGGGCGCAGCGCCGAGTTCGCGGATCTGTGGGCGCACTACGACGTGCGGGTGAAGAGCGGCGCGCGGCGGACGTTTCAGCACCCGGAGGCGGGGCGGCTCGAGCTGACGTCGGAGATTCTGACTGCGGTCGACGGGCAGCGGTTCGTCACGTTCCAGGCGGAGCAGGGCAGCCCCGACCACGCCGCGCTGCACCTGCTGGCCGGCGGCGACAAAAGGCGACAACAGCACCACAGTGGACGGCCAGCGAGCGGCCGTCCACTGTGAGCCGGGTCAGACGGCCGTGACGCAGGCCGCGAACTCCGACGTCGGGCCGACCGCAGCGCCCGCCGGCAGGACGGTCGCCGTCGCGGTGACCTGCTGCCCGGGTGAGGTCGGCACGGCGAAGGTGTAGATGCCGCTCGCGGCCCCCGCGGCCGCGGGGGTCGTCACGGTCAGGGCGCCGAGGAACTTGCGGCCCTCGCCGTGGCCGCTGGCGGAGCAGACCGTGTTGACGAAGAACTCGATCTGGTACGTGGTGGCCGGCTGGCCGTCCAGTGCCCAGGTGGCGGTGACGGTGGTCGCGGCGGCGATCACCGGGTAGTTCTGCAGGTCGTTGTCGCCGACGTCGACGTCGCCGGCGTCGTTGGGCAGGACGCCGGTGTTGCCCAGGTCGATGCCGAGGTCGGCATTGCCGTAGATGGCGTTGCGGCGGATCGGGTTGTCGGTGCCGCTGCTGACGGTGACGCCGTCCAGCTGGTTGTTGGCGATGGTGTTGATCGGGACGGCGGCGGCGCCCGAACCGATCTGGTTGCCGTTGCCGCCGATGGTGACGCCGCTGCCGAGGTTGCCGAGGGCGACGGTGCCGGTGGGGTCGGTGCCGATGAAGTTGCCGGTGACCAGGGTGTTGTCGGCGGAGATCTCGATGCCGTCGCCGGTGTTCGCGGCGATGGTGTTGCCGGTGAGCACGTTGCCGTCGCCGTCGACCTCGACGCCGGCGCCGGTGTTCGGCAGAGGTGCCGCGCCGGTCCGGTCGGTGCCGACGAGGTTCTTCTCGACGGTGGTGCCGGGGCCGAAGAGGTAGATGCCGCCGGCGTTGTTCGCGGCGATGACGTTGCCGGCGATCCGGTTGCCGGTGGCCAGCACGCGCACGTCGATGCCGTGGTCGCCGTTGCCGAGGGGGTTGAGGCCGTTGCGGGTGGTGCCGATCAGGTTGGCCTGCACGATGTTGCCGGTGGTGACGTTGCCGAACTGCTCGTGCAGTTCGACGCCGTCGAGGAGGTTGCCGGAGATGAGGTTGGCGTCGACGACGTTGTTGATGCCCTCGATCTTGACGCCGTCGTCGTTGCCGATGGCGGTGTTGCCGCCGATGCCGGTGCCGATCGTGTTGCCCCGGATGACGGTGCCGTCGGCGGAGCTGTCCGTGAAGACGCCGCTGGCGCCGTTGCCTGAGATGACGTTGCCGGCTGCATTGGCAGAGCCGCCGATGACGTTGCCGACACCGGCGACGAAGACGCCGTCGGTGCCGTTGCCGCGGTCGGCGGTGCCGGCCGCGTTGGTGCCGATCAGGTTGCCCTGCACGGTGTTGGTGTCGCCGTCGAGCAGGACGCCGTGCCGGCCGTTGTTGGAGATGACGTTGCCGGCGCCGGCCGTGGAGCCGCCGACGGTGCCGGTGTCGCCGACGAGGCTGACACCGGTCTCGCCGTTGCCGAACAGGCCGGTGCCGTTGGCGTTCAGGCCGATCAGGTTGCCCTGGATGACGGCGCCGGTGCCGACGGCGCGGATGCCGTGGTTGCCGTTGGAGGAGATGACGTTGCGGTCGCCGGGCAGGGTGCCACCGACCCGGTTGCCGGTGCCGTCCAGGTCGATGCCGTCGCCGGAGTTGCCGAACGCGTTGAGGCCGGCGACGCCGAGGCCGATGTAGTTGCCGGTGATGACGTTGCGGTCGCCGCGCACGCAGATGCCGTCGTCGACGCACGGTGCGCCGGCCGCAGCAGCGGCGTTCGAGCCGCGGATGACGAGGCCGGACACGGTGCTGTCGGAGGTGGCGAGTTCGAGGCCGCGGGTCGTGTTGACCGCGTTGACGACGATGTCGAGCACGGCCGGGGCGACGGCGGTGGCGCGGGCGGTGCCGGGCTGGCTGTACCCGTCCACGGTGGCCCATCCGGTCAGCGCCGGCAGGTCGTTCACCGGGGTGATGGTGTGCGGCCCGGCGTTCGGGATGTTGAAGTTGATTTTGGACCGGTTGGGCAGGGCGATGCCGTTGGCGGCCGTGATGGCGTCGCGCAGCGACCCCGCGCCCGCATCGGCCGTGTTGGTCACGGTGAAGACGACGGTGATCGGGATCAACAGCGGCGGCACGGCGGCGGCCGGCAATCCGGAAGCACCGACGATGGCCAGCACGACGGCTGCGACGAGTCCTGGACCGCGAATCTGGACGGGGTTCATGCCTACTCCTCGGCACCCGCGGACCGGCAACGGACCGGACTATGGCGCGGGTCACATCCAGAGCACGTCAGGGACCGTCGATACGTTCGGCGTCGGTCGGTCCGCAAACCGACAGGAGCTCACCAGGGCAGCGGGATGCGGTCAGGTCGACCGCGGCGAGCAACGAGTCCCGGACGCGGCCCGCACGGCGATGCCCTCGGAGTCGGCCTACGTCACCGGCGCGACGCCGAACGCCGGCGGCGGCTACTCGGCCTGAGCCCGCCGGTACCGCAGCAGCACCACGCCGTTGGCGAACGGCCGCGACTCGGCCAGGGTCAGCCGCAGCGACGTGCCGGGGCGGAAGAGCGGGTTGCCGGCGCCGATGACGGTGGGGTGCACGTAGATGCGGTACTCGTCGACGAGGTCGAGGCGCTGGAAGGTGGTCAGCAGGTCGGGGCCGCCGATGAACAGGTCGCCGGTGGCGGCCGCCCGGAGCGCCTCGACCTCGGCGGGCACGACGTCGCGGACGATCGTGGTGTTCCAGCCGGCCTCGCGCAGCGTGGTGGAGTAGGCGACCTTCGGCATGTCGCGCCAGATGCGGGCGAACTCCGCGACCGGCTTCGGCGCGGCCGGGTCCTCGTCGGCGGTCGGCCAGGCGGCGGCCATGAGCTCCCACGTGACGCGGCCGTTGAGCATGGCGCCGGCCGCGGCCAGCTCCTCGTTGAAGTGGGTGTGCAGCTCGTCGGAGATGTCCTGCCAGGCGAGGCTGTGCCCGGCGGTCTCGAAGTAGCCGTCCAGCGACACCGACATCATGAAGATGATCTTGTTCAAGGCGAGGTCCTTCCACGGATCCGAGGGACGTACACCCATACTGACGACGGGCGGATGCCCGACTCATCGGATCCACCGCCGCGGGTTTCGCGAAGCCCCTGCGTCGGTACACCGACAGCATGGCTGTGATCGAAGCGAACATCTCCATGTCGGTCGACGGGTTCGTCACCGGGCCCGACCTGGACGAGCACCCGGGGCTGGGCGCGGGCGGCGAGGCGCTGCACACCTGGGTCTGGACGGAGGACGGCAAGGCGCTGCTCGCGGACACGTTCGGGGCCTCCGGTGCCGTCGTGACGAGCCGGCGCGTGTACGACATCACCAACGGCTGGGAGCGTGACGACGGCTTCTACGGGATGCCGGTCTTCGTCGTCACGCACCGGCCGCACGAGCCGGTGACGCGGGGCGCGACGACGTTCACGTTCGTCACCGGCGGGGTCGAGGCGGCGGTGAGCGCGGCGGCGGCCGTCGCCGGCGAGCGCCGGGTGCACATCATGGGCGGGGCCAGCATCGTCCAGCAGGCGCTGCGGGCGGGTCTGGTCGACCGGCTCAGCCTGCACGTGGCGCCACTGCTGCTGGGCGCGGGCACGCCGCTGTTCGACCATCTCGGCGGCCCGGTCGCGCTGACCCCGCTCGAGCCGCACCACACCGCCGACGCCACCCATCTGACGTACCTGGTGGGCTGACCACCCCGCGACGCGTGGACTTCGTTGCGTGGCGCACGGCGGCGCGGTGCGGTGGTCAGCCGGGTGAGGCCGGGACGTTGAGCAGGCCGAGCAGGGCGCGCCGTTCGGCGCCGAAGCCCGGGGCGTCCACGGCCCGCGGGTGCGGCAGCGGCACCGGCCGCTCCTCGGCGATCCGGCCGCCGTCCAGGACCAGGATCCGGTCGGCGAGCAGCAGCGCCTCGTCGACGTCGTGGGTGACGAACAGCGCCGCGAAGCCGTGCGTGGCGCGCAGCCGGCCGAACAGGGCCTGCATGCGCAGGCGGGTGAGCGCGTCGAGGGCACCGAACGGCTCGTCGAGCAGGAGCAGGTCGGGCTGGCGTACCAGCGCCCGGGCGAACGCGACCCGCTGCGCCTGCCCGCCGGACAGCTCGGCCGGCCAGGCGTCGCGGCGGTCGGCGAGACCGACCTCGGTGAGGGCGGCGTCGACGCGCTCGCGCAGGGAGCCGCCGCGCACGCCGAGGGCGACGTTGGCCGCGACCCGCTTCCACGGCAGCAGCCGGTGCTCCTGGAAGACCACGGCCGCCGATCCGGTCGTGGCCACCGTGCCGGTCGCCTCGCTGTCGAGGCCCGCGAGGATGCGCAGCAGGGTGCTCTTGCCGGAGCCGCTGCCGCCGAGCAGCGCGACGACCTCGCCGGCGCCGATGGTGAGGTCGACGCCGTCCAGGACCACGGTGTCACCGAAGGAACGCCGCACCCCTCTCGCGGAGGCGACCGCCGTCACCGGGCCCGCAGTCCGTGCCGCCATGCCAGGAGCCTCCTCTCGCCGAGCCGCAGCAGCAGGTCCGACAGCAGGCCGAGCAGCGCATACGTGACCAGGCCGAGCACGACCACGTCGGTCTGGCTGAACTCGCGGGCCTCCATCATCATGAACCCGAGCCCGCCCTGCCCGTTGACCTGTTCGCCGACGACGAGGCTGAGCCAGCCGGCGGCGAACGCGAGCCGCACGCCGAGGAACAGCGACGGCAGCGCGCCGGGCACGACCACGTGCCAGACCCGTTCGAGGGCGGTCAGTCCACAGGTACGGGCGGCCTCGACCAGTCGCTCGTCGATGTTGCGGATCCCGGCGTACGTGTTGAGGTAGATCGGGAAGAACGCGCCGAGCGCCACGAGCGTGACCTTCAGCGACTCGCCGATGCCGACCCAGATGATGAGCAGCGGCACCAGGCCGAGGTGCGGCAGCATCCGGGCCATCTGCACGGTCGGGTCGACGAGGTCGTCGCCGAGCCGGACGAGCCCGGCGAGGGTGCCCAGCGCCAGGCCCAGCAGCCCGCCGATGAGCAGCCCGAGCACGGCCCGCTGGACGGAGTCGAGCAGGTACTCACCGAGCGTGCCCTCGGCGGCGAGCCGCCAGCCGGCCTCCAGCACCGCGCTCGGGGCGGGCAGCTTGTCCGGGTCGAGCAGCCCGCCGCGGACGCCGCCCTCCCACGCGGCGAGCAGGACCAGCGGCGTCACGGCCCGCAGCCAGCGGCGCCGGGCGGCGACCCGGCGCGGTGCCGGTTTCCGCAGCACGGGCCGCTCCAGCAGCGTCGTCATCGCAGGATGTCCGAGAACTGGTCGTCGATGCGCCCCTTGATGTCGACCCTGCCGGGGATCAGCTGCAGGTCGGTGAACCCGTCGGCGATCTGCTGCAGCTCGTCGCCGATGGCGGCGTCGATCGGGGCCAGGGGCTGGGCGCTGCGGTCCAGGGCGCGGCGGGCGACGTCCTCGGGGATGTTCAGCTCCGGTGCGAGGATCTTGACGCGCTCCTCGGGGTTGCCGATGCCCCAGTCGGTGACCTCGCGGTAGGTCTTCAGGAACTCGCGGATCTTGCCGGGCTTCGCCTTCAGCGCCTGCGGCGACACCAGCAGGTACTCGCGGTTGTTGGCCAGGCCGGTCGCGTCAACGAGCACCTTCACCCCCGGCGTCTCGGCGAGGGAGAAGTACGGGTCCCAGATGATCCACGCGTCGACCTGGTCATTGTCGAACGCGGGGCGGGCATCGGCGGGCTTGAGGTACTGCACGTCGATGTCCTTGATGCTCATGCCGTTCGCGTCGAGCAGGCGCACGAGCAGCCAGTTGACGTTGGAGCCCTTGTTCAGGGCGACCTTCTTGCCCTTGAGGTCCTTGAAGCTGGTGTACCCCTTGCTCGCCTTCACCAGGACGGCCTCGCCCTTGGGCACCGGCTTCGAGGTACCGATGATCTTGAAGTCGATCTTCCCGGCAGCGGCGAAGATCGGCGGCGCCTCACCCACCTGGCCGATGTCGATCGCATTGGCCTTGATGCCCTCGGTCAGCGCGGGCCCGCTTTCGAAGAGCGACCACGTGGTGCCGGCGGCCTCGGCCTTGCGCGCCTTGACCAGGCTGAGCCCACCGAAGCGCTGGTAGCCGACGCGCAGCGGCTCCTCGGCGGCGCCGGGCTGCGCGGCGGCCGGCTCCTTGTCGGCGGCGCAACCCGCGGCCAGGGTGGTGCCGAGCAGGACCAGGACACCGGTCAGGACGACCGAGAGCCGACGCATCGATGACGCTCCTCATTGACGGATGTTGTGTGGCGGCACTATACCCACTTCCCCTACCGATTGACTAGGATTCAACTTGTCGACCTTGCCGGGGTGCCGCACACTGCGATCGTGACCTCACTCACCGCATCGCCGGCCGATCGGCCGCCGGCGGGCAGGCCGCCGGCGGACCGGGCATGAACGACGCCGTCGCCGCGATCATCGCCCGGATGGAGGAGGGCCTGGCCCGCCTCGCGCCCGAGGACGCGCGCCGCCACTTCCACGGGACCTACCTGCGCACCACGCACGCCGTCGCCGACGAGATCGACCGCGGTGGGTTCCTCGACGCAGCCTGGCTCAACCGGTGGGACGTCGCGTTCGCCGAGCTGTACCTGGACGCGTTCGACGCCGACCTCAGCGGCGGCACCGTGCCGCGGCCGTGGCGGATCGCGTTCGACACCGCCCGGGACCGGCCCGAGCTGCCGGCGCTGCGGCACGTCCTGCTCGGCATGAACGCCCACATCAACTACGACCTGCCGCAGTCGCTGATCGCGGTGATCGACCCGGCCGACTTCGACGACCCCGCCGTGCGCGCGGCCCGGGAACGCGACCACACCCACATCGACACGGTCCTGCTCGCCAGGGTCGGCGCTGAGGAGGCCGAGGGCCGCACCGTCAACCGCCCGAGCCTGCTGGACCGGATCCTCGCGCCGGCGAACCGGGCCGCGACCCGGCGGCTGCTCACCGAGGCCCGGGCGAAGGTCTGGCGCAACACCGCCGTGCTCGACGCCGCACGTCGGACGGGGCCCGAGGCGTACGCCGGCGCCGTCCGCCACCTCGAGGACGCCTCCGCGGCGAAGCTCGCCACGCTCACCGCGCCGGGACAGGTCCTGCTGCGGCTCGCCCGCACCGGCTTCGGCGTCCTCATCCCCGGGGCCTAAGACCCCGTCAGGGCAAATTCAGGGTCGGCGGGCAGGAAAGCCCTGACGCGGCGCGCAGGTGCGCGGACCAGACTTGAGCGCATGACCGTTCGCCGCACCTTGCAGGCCGTCGGCGCCGCGCTCGCCGGGGCCGTCAGCGCACCCGACGCCGCCGCGCCGCCCGCCGACCCGCGCGCCGTGCACGCGCTCCTGGCAGAGATCGGGCTGCTACACCCGCGGGCGCCCGAGGCCGAGATGCCGCTGGTGCTGTGCCGCTTCCAGGCCAGGGCCGGCCTCACCATCGACGGGATCGCCGGGCCGCGGACCGTGCAGGCCCTCACCCGGGCCGCCCGCGAGGCCCGCCACATGCGGTCGCTCGGCCTGGCCGCCTAGATCGCCGCGCCGCACGCGAAAGCCGGCCGCATAGATCGCCGCGCCGCACGCGAGGGCCGGGCGCGGAGGTTCACAGCCAGCGGTTGCGGCGCAGCGTCCGGTACAGCAGCAGCCCGCTGCCGAACATCAGGGCGAGTGCGTAGAAATAGCCGAACCGCCAGTGCAGCTCCGGCATGAACACGAAGTTCATGCCGTAGACCCCCGCGATGGCGGTCTGCAACGCGGCGAGCGCCGCCCAGGACGCGATCTTGCGCATGTCGTTGTTCTGGTCGATCGTCACCTGCGCCAGCCGGGCCTGCAGGATCGAGTTGAGGATGTCGTCGTGGTTGGCGACCTGCTCCACGACCCGGGTCTGGTGGTCGTTGACGTCGCGGAAGTAGCGGCGGATCTCCTTGGACAGCGCGAACGTCTGCTTGTCCAGCAACGTCAGCAGCGGCCGCTGCAACGGCACCGCCGCGGTGCGGAACTCCATCACCTCCCGCTTCAGCTGGTAGACGTGTTCGATGCTGGTGCCGCTGTCCCGGCGGAACACGGCCTTCTCCAGGGCCTGGATGTCGGAGTCGATCGCGGTGACGATGACCAGATACGCATCGACGATCCGGTCCAGGATCGCGTGCAGCACCGCCCACGGGCCGCCCGCGAGCTGCGCCGGGTTCGCCTCCAGGTCCAGCCGGGCGGACCGCAGTTCACTGGCCTCGCCGTGACGGACCGTGACGATGAACTGGCCACCGAGGAACATCCGGATCGAGCCGGTGTCGATGACCTCGTTCGACTCGGCCAGCTGCCCTTCCGGCAGGTTCGGCAGGTACCGGGCGGTGCGGGCGACGAAGAACGTCACGTCCTCGTACCGTTCGACCTTCGGCCGCTGCGGCGCCGGCTTCAGCGCGTCCTCGACCGCGAGCGGGTGCAGCCCGAACACCTTCTCGACATCGATGAACTGGTCCGGATCCGGTTCGTGCAACCCGATCCAGACGAACGCGTCCGGCTGTTCGAGGGCCCGCTCGTACAGTTCGGCGAGGGGCAGGTCGTCCGTTTGGCGGACCCCGCCGACATACAACGCGCAGTCGACAACCGCAGGCCTAGAGTCCAGTTGCACCGGAAAAGCACCTTTCGTCGGGGCCTGACGTACTGCGGGGGCTCCTGGTTGCGTACCCACCCGGCTTCGTCCATGAACACCCGGCTGACCAGTGTCACGCCCGCTTGTCGGATCACCCGTAGCGACGACCGGCTGTCCGGTCACCGGCCGGTCGGACGGTCCCTCCACCTGGACAGGGGTTCACGGACCGTCACGGCTGAACGTATCGTCGCAGCATGGCAGCCCTCACTTTCGCGGTGGACCGACTCGCTGCCGCGACGGTGCTGTCCTGTCACGGTGCGCTGGTCGCGGCCAGCGCGATGCAGCTGGAGACCGCGCTCTCACAGCTCCTGCTCCGTCCGGAGCCCAGGATCGTCATCGACCTGGCAAAGGTCACCGCCATCGACTGCACCGGCGTCATGATGTTGCGCGTGACTGCGGGTATAGCGCTTGAGCAGGGCGGATCGCTCGTCCTGGCAGTGCCGACGCCGCAGGTCGTCCACACGCTGCGTGAAGGCGGCACCCTCGCCACGATCCAGACCTACCGGTCCCTGGAAAGCGCTCTCGCCGCCGACCCGCACGGCCTCGTCACCGACGCCGACGCCGCGGCCCAGACCGCGACGGCCCAGTGGCCCATGAACGCCGACCGCCGCCGCTCCGCCTGACGAGGGGTCCCCGGGCCTCGGCCGGGCGTAGCACAATGCGGGCATGGCGTGGTGGCAGGCGGGGTGCCCGGTCAGGCCGGTGGAGCAGGAGTGGATCGAGTCGTCGATGGACTGGCTCGCGGACACGTTTGATCCGTTGCGGATCGGCGGCGAGGTGCTGCTGCCGACGGACGAGTATTTTCCCGGCACGTATACCGGCAGCCGCGCCGACGTGCGGGCGGTCTTCCTCCGGTTGTGCGCGCACATGGACGTCGACCCCGCCCGGGTGGACCTGGTCCACGACGACGCGTTCACCGACGACGCGCTGTCGGCGCACGTGCCGGTGCGCAGCGCGTGGAGCGGCGCCGCCGGCCATCACCGGGTCGTCGGCGGCCGCTCCGTCATCGGGATCAACGACGAGCAGGCCAAGTCCCCGATGGCGCTCGTCGCGACGATCGCGCACGAGCTCGGGCACGTGCTGCTGCTCGGCGAGGGCCGGATCTCCGCCGACCGCAAGGACCACGAGCCACTGACCGACCTGCTGACGGTCTACTTCGGGCTCGGGGTCTTCAGCGCCAATGCGGCGTTCGCGTTCGGGCGGGAGGTCCGCGGCGAGTACGCGTACACCACGACGTCGCGGCTCGGTTACCTGACCGTGCCGATGTTCGGCTACGGCCTGGCCTACTACGCGTGGCTGCGCGGCGAGGCCGACCCGGGTTGGGCCCGGTTCCTGGACACCAACCCGCGCACGTACTGCCGGCGCGGGCTGCGCTACCTCCGCGCCCGCGGGCCGTCGTCCTGAGCCGGGCCTGACAGTGCCCGCGGGCCGTCGTCCTGAGCCGGGCCGGACGCGCCCGCGGGCCGTCGTCCTGAGCTGGGCCGAACAGCGCCCCCGTGGCGCCCGGCCTCAGACAGGCTCGCCCCGGTAGGTGCCGAAGGACCACAGGTTGCCCTCGGGGTCGCGGACGGAGAACTCCCGCGAGCCGTAGTCGGTGTCGGTGAGCTCCTTGTGGACGGTCGCGCCGGCGGCGACCGCGCGGGCGTACAGCGCGTCGGGTTCGTCGGTCACCACGTAGGCGCCGAAGGTGCCGGCGCGCAGCGGCCAGCCGGGGCCGTCGTCGTCGCGGACGCTGCCGAGCATGATGCCGCCGCCGGGCGGCCAGGCGAGCTGGGCGTGATCGACGCGGTCGCCTTCGCCGTGCACCACGGTCTCCCGGAAGCCGAACGCGTCGACCAGGAACCGGATCAGGGCACGGGCGTCGGTGGCACGCAGTGTCGGCCACACCTGCGGTGGAGGTGTCATGCGGCCCAGTCTGCCGACCCGGGCCCGTCCGGGTCTTGGATGTTTCGGAACGGCGGCAGGTTCTCCTCGGCCAGCCACCGCGCCGGCGGGCTGCCGGCGAACCCGGTGAACTCGCGGGTGAGGTGCGCCTGGTCGTAGTACCCGCAGGAGGCCGCGAGCGCGGCCAGGGACTCCGCGCCGTCCTGCAGCCGGCGGCGGGCGAGGTCGAAACGGGCGACGCGGGCCGCCGCCTTCGGTGAGAGCCCGATCTCCAGGTTGAACTGGCGGCTGAGATACCGCCCGCTCCACCCGACCTCCCGGGCCAGGTCGGCGGTGGCCAGGGTGCCGCCGGCCTGCAGCAGCCGCCACGCGTGCACGACCTCGGGGCGCGGCAGGACCGGCGCGGCGAGGCGGTCGGCGAGCATCGCATCGACGATCCGGAACCGTTCGGACCAGGTCGCCGCGGCACGGACCCGGTCGCGCAGCGCGTCGATGAACGGGCCCAGCACGTCGGAGGCGGTCACGTCGAGGTTGGCGAGCTCGCCGGCGGGCAGGCCGAGCAGGGTCCGGGCGCCGAGCGGCGACAGCGCGATCTGGATCCCGGACTGCCGCCCGTCGTGCACGATCGTCGCGGGCGTGGTGTGCAGTCCGCCGAGGAGCGTGTCATACCGCCCGGGCGGCGTCGCCGGATCGGGGTGCGACGAGATCTGCAACGGGTCGTCGAGGGTGACGATGAGCGTCAGGAACGGTGATGGGAGCCCGCGGTGCACGGCGGGCGCGACGCCGGTCTCGCGGTAGCCGGAGTACCAGCCCACGAACGGTCGCACCCGCGCCCCGGGCGGCCGGCGCACGTATTCCGACAGCACCCCCTCACGGTAGCCGCCGGGCGGTGTGTTCGAGCAGTGCGGCGGTGAACAGCGGCCACAGCGGGCGGGGCAGTTCGTGCCCCGCCTCGGGCAGGACCAGCAGCGACGCACCGGGGATCGCGTCGCGCAGGGCGGTGCCGTGCTCGAGCGGGAAGATGGGGTCGTGCTCGCCGTGCACGACCAGGGTCGGCGCCCGCAGGCCGGCGAGCAGCTGCGGGCCGGCGTCTCCGGTGTCGATGACGAAGTGGTTCACGAGGCAGGATGCGAT
Organism: Dactylosporangium sp. NPDC049525; assembly: GCF_040676755.1. Classification (NCBI taxonomy): domain Bacteria; kingdom Bacillati; phylum Actinomycetota; class Actinomycetes; order Micromonosporales; family Micromonosporaceae; genus Dactylosporangium; species Dactylosporangium sp. NPDC049525. The sequence goes on from NZ_JBFAPO010000021.1 coordinate 39,725, forward strand.
GTTTGCGGTACGGGCGACATCCAGCGAAGCGAGCCGGCGCACCGCGGGCTCGTCGAAGTACGGGGAGCCGCCGCCGTACACCCGCATGAGCCCGACGATGAACTCGACGACGGCGGCCGGATCCGCGGGGTCGGGGCCGCCGCTGCCGGTGAACTCGACGAATTCGGCCGACATCGGCGGCAGCCCCGGCAATCCAGGGGTGGTGGTGACGAGGGTCAGCGTGGCGACCCGCGACGGGTGCGCCGCGGCGGCGACGGTGACGATCCCGCCCGCCATCGAACGCCCGACGAGGTGCGCGGCGCCGACGCCGAGCCCGTCGAGGATCCCGATCGCGTCGAGCGCCATGTCCCGCATCGTGTATCCGGGCGACCCCGGCGGGTACGCGGTGGAGCGGCCGGTGTCGCGGTTGTCGTAGCGCACCACGTGCCGGCCGCCCGCCGCGAGCAGCTCGCACAGCTCCTCGTCCCACCAGAGCATCGACGCGGACGCGCCGTGGACGAGCAGGATCGTGGGATCGGCGGGGTCGCCGAACGTCTCGACGCACAGCCGCGCGCCGCCGGTCTCAAGGAATCGCATACCGGTAAGACGTTACGGAGGCACCTAACCGACTGCCTTTTCCAGTTGCGCCTTCGTCATCTTCGAGCGGCCCTTGATGTTCTTGCGCCTGGCCTCCTCGTAGAGCTGGTCGCGGGTGCGACCGCCCGGACCGCCCGAACGGGCGCGCAACCCGCCGCGGCGGGCGGAGGAGATGTCCTGCGTCGAGGTGCGGCTCGCCGTGCGGGACTCGCCCGCGCGGGCGCGTTCCTTGTTCACGACGCGGGCCGCGATCTCCTCGGCGACGTCCTCGGACCTGCCCTGCGCCTTCTGCTGGCGCTTGATGTGCTCATACTGCCGTTCCCGCTTGTTGCTCCATGCCGCCTGCGGCACGACCCACCTCCGTTAGCTACAGGAACTCACGCTTGTACAGGTCGATCAGGTCCGCGTAGTGGGGTCCGATGTTCGCCACGTACACCTCGTCGAAGCCGGCGTCCTCGTACTTCTTCAGCTGCGCCGCCTGCTTGGCCGGGTCGGGACCGCAGGCGATCGCCTCCCGGGTCATGTCCGGCGTGACGAGCTCCGACGCCTGCTCGAAGTGCTTCGGCGACGGCAGGACCTGGGACAGTTCGCCGGGGACGCTCGCGTTCGCCCACAGCTTGTGCGCGATCTGTACCGCGGCGTCCTCCGTCTTCGCGTAGCAGGCCTTGAAGCCGCCCTGCGCCGGCTTGTCGCCGCCGCCGCCCTTGCGGAACGCCTCGACGTGCTCGGCGACGGGCGCCACGGACATGAACCCGTCCGCGATCCGCCCGGCGAGCTCCAGGGCCTTCGGCCCGAACGCCGACATGTACACCTTCGGCGGGGTCTCCGGGCGCGTGTACACCTGGGCGTGCTCGACGGTGAAATGCGTGCCGCGGTGGTTGACGAAGCCGCCGTCCCACAGCTCCCGCATCACGTGGATGGCCTCCTCGAGCATCTCGAGGCGCTCGCCCGCGCTCGGCCACGCGTCGCCGTGGATGTGCTCGTTGAGCGCCTCGCCGGTGCCGACGCCGAGGACGAACCGCCCGTCGTGCAGGACCGCGCTGGTTGCCGCGGCCTGCGCCACGATCGTCGGGTGGATGCGCATGATCGGGCAGGTCACCGCCGTCGTCACGGGAATGGTGACCACCTGGCTCAGCGCCCCGATCAGCGACCAGACGAGCGGCGCCTGTCCCTGCGCGTCGTTCCAGGGGTGGTAGTGGTCCGAGATCCACAGCCCGGAGAAGCCGGCGTCCTGGGCGAGCTTGGCCTGCTCGATCAGCTCCGCCGGGGTGTACTCCTCGCTGGACAGGAAGTAACCGATTCGCATGCCGTCACTGATACCCACCCGTGCGCGATAGAAGCACACCGGCGACGAAGTCCACGACGATGCGGTTCCACTCCCCCGGCCGGCGCAGCATCGCGTGACCGTCGCCGGCGCGAAGGGACCCCGCGGCCTGTTCGCGCGGCGCCCGACGGCGGCGTTTCCTGGGCACCCTCGCGCAGGAGCGGACCAGCGGTTTCATCCCGCTCCCGCCGCGCTGGACATCGAGTGCAGGCGGTCGAGCAGGCGCTTGAGTTCGGCGAGGTGTTCCGAGGGGTACACGCGCCCGGCCGGGTCCACGACCCGCTGCACCGGCTGCAGCAGCCGCCACGCCTCGGCGACGTCGCCGAGCTGGGCGAGGGCTTGCGCGTCGAGCCAGTCGCAGTAGTCGCGGGCGACGCCGGCGCCGCGCAGCTGGGCGGTCAGCACCAGCACCGCCTCGTCCATGCCGGCGCCGAGCAGCAGCCGGGCGAGGGCGTCGGTGCCGAGGATCCACTGCCGGGTGCCCGGTGCCAGCTCCCGCAGCGTCTCGAACGCGTCGACGGCGTCCTGGGTGCGACCCGCCCCGACCAGGCTGCGCCCCAGGTCCAGCAGCGTGTCCGCGACCTGCCCCGGATCCGCTGACCCGTCGGCGATGCCGTCGAGGACCGCCTGGGCCAGCTCGACGTTGCGTTCGGCCTTGCTGCGCCGTTCGTCGGGATCGGCGTACCCCTGATGCTCCAGGCGGATCGCCTCGCGCGGCGCCGACGGCCACTCCGCGAGCCCGATCCCCTGCACCATCCCGGTGCCGTGGGCCGTGCCGACCCCCGTGCCGTGGCCCCGGTCGACGAACACGTCCGGGGCAGTCCCGCCGGCGGCGATGCGGACCAGGTGCTCGTGGACCCGGCCCCGCCACCGCAGCTGCGTAGGGCGGAACAGCCGGGCCGTGCGGAACGTGTACGGCAGCTCGTCGTGCGCGTTGTCGATGTCGACCAGCAGCGCGTCGGTGGTGGTGGCGGCGAGGACCTCGCGCAGCTTGCCGGGCGCGGCGACGGCCCGGTCGTCGGCGTCGATGCTGAGCACCCAGTCCCCGGTCGCCCACGGCGTGCCCCGCGCCGCGGCGGCCTCGGCGAGCGCGGTGTTGCGGGCGGCGGCGAAGTCACCGGTCCAGGTGCCGTGGCTGACCACCGCGCCAAGGTCGCGGGCCAGGGCCGGGGTGTCGTCCTTGGAGCCGGTGTCGTGGACGTGGATCGTGTCGACGACCCCGCTCAGCGACGTCAGGCAGCGGGACAGCATGGCGGCCGAGTCACGCACGATCAGCACGGCGGCAAGGTTCACCTCCGCCCGATCGGCGGCCGCCCGGCCGACCTGAGCGTTTGTCCGGGCGCGGCGCCATGGACAGCCGGCGATCGACGGCGGCGTCCGGCCGGTGGCCGACCACGCGCAGTTGTCCGGACGGCGGGCAACGACGGACCATAACGGGAATGCGGACGGCGGTCCGGTGCTTGACCATAAGATGTGACCGCAAATCCCGTCCGTCTGGTGTTGGTGCTCGGCTCCCTCATCGCCATCGGCCCGCTGACCATTGACATGTACCTGCCGGCGCTGCCGAGCATCACCGACGACCTGCACACCAGTTCGACGGCGGTGCAGCTCACCCTCACCGGCACCCTGGCGGGTCTCGCGCTGGGCCAGCTGGCGATCGGCCCCTGGTCCGACGCCGTCGGCCGGCGGGTGCCGCTGCTCGCCGGTCTCGTCCTGCACGTCCTCGCGTCCGTCGCCTGCGTGTTCGCCCCCGACGTCACCGTGCTCGGCGCGCTGCGCGTCCTGCAGGGCCTCGGCGTCGCCGCGTCCTCGGTCGTCGCGATGGCGGTCGTGCGGGACCTGTTCAGCGGCGCCGCGTTCGCCCGCCTGTTCTCCCGGCTGATGCTGGTCATGGGCGCCGCGCCGATCCTCGCGCCCACCCTCGGCAGCGCCGTACTGCGCTGGACCGAGTGGCGCGGCGTCTTCGTCGTCCTCGCCGCCTTCGGCGTCCTGCTCACCACCCTCGCCGCGCTCGCCCTGACCGAGACGCTGCCACCCGCCCGCCGCCGCTCCGGCGGCGTCACCGGGACGCTGCGCGTCTACGGCTCCCTGCTGCGCGACCGCGTGTTCGTCGGCCTGGTCCTGGTCGCGGGGTTCGCGATGGCGGCGCTGTTCGCCTACGTCGGCGGCTCGTCGTTCGTCCTGCAGGAGGTGTACGGCCTCAGCGAAGCCCAGTTCGGTCTGGCCTTCGGCGCCGGAGCGGTCGGGCTGATCGGCGGCACCCAGTACAACGTGCGGCTGCTGCGCCGCTACACCCCGCAGCGCATCCTCGCGTCGGCGCTGGCCGCCGGCACCGTCGCCGGTGCGCTCCTGGTCGTCCTCGCGGCCACCGGCCTCGGCGGCCTCCCGGCGCTGCTGGCGGCGCTGTGGGCGGTCCTGACCGCGGCCGGCCTGGCCCTGCCCAACGCCCCGGCCCTGGCGATGTCGCGGCACGGTGAGGCGGCCGGGACGGCGGCGGCGCTGCTCGGCGCGGTCCAGTTCGGCGTCGGCGCGGTCGCCGCCCCGCTGGTCGGCGTCCTGGGCACCGGCGCGACGGCGATGGCGGTGGTGATCGCCGGCGGCATGCTCACCGCGACGCTGACCCTGCTGATCGTGGTGCGCCCCAACTCGCTGATCACCCCGGACGACGACGCGTCCGAGGCGACCGCCGACGCGACCACCCTGAACCCCACCCCGGCGGCCGCCTGACGTTCATCTGCACGGTGTAAAAAAGCGGTTCCGGTCGGGCTCGACCGGAACCGCTTTTCGATCACGGCGAGCGGCGGCGCCGCGCCTGCGCGGGGATTTCAGGAACGGCTTGCGTGATACTGGTCGACGATCTCCTGCTTGATGCGGCCACGGTCGGAGACCTGGTAGCCGGCGCCCTGCGCCCATTCGCGGATGGCCCGGTTCTGGTCGCGGTCACCGCGTGCGGCGCCTCTCCCCCGGGATCCTGATCGGGCCGCCGCGACGACCGCACCACGCCCGACCTTCGTGCCGGCGGAAACGTAGGGCTTCAACGCGGCGCGCAGTTTCTCGGCGTTCTTCTTCGACAGGTCGATCGCATACTGCACGCCGTCGAGACCGAACTGCACGCTCTCGTCGGCCGGCTTGCCGTCCAAGTCGTCGATCAGTTCTTGAATGACGCGCTTGGCCATGACGGCGCCTCCTCGGCAACGGTACGGGTGACGGCGGCGACCGAACGGCCGGCCATCGGAGAAATAGTATCGCCCATTCTGCGGATTTGAAGTGCACTCTGTTTCAAATGGGCACCATCACCGATCGTGTCGGTTCAATTACCAGCGGCCGGTGGGGTGCGCATGATCGGAGCATCGGCGAGACTCTACCCATGGTGAACACTTCCACACCCGATTGGGGCGACCTGCTGATCGGCCAGTTGGCGTTCTACTGGGACGCCCATCTGCGCCCCCGGCTGGACGGGCTCACGGACGAGGAATACTTCTGGGAACCGGTCTCCGGATGTTGGTCGGTCCGGCCCGACGCCGCCGGAAATTACCGCGTCGAGGGAGGTCCGGGCGTCGACCCGGCACCGGTGACGACGGTCGCATGGCGCATGATGCACATCGCGGTCGGTTGTTTCGTGACCCGGAGCAGCACGTTCTTCGGCGACGGAAGTGTCCCCGCCGACGCCGACATGTTCGACCCGCGGCACGTGCCGGCGGATCTGCCGCACACCGCAGCGGAAGCGGTGACGTTCCTGGACGACAGTTACCGAGAGTGGCACGGACACGTTTCCCGACTCGGCGACGCGGGACTGCGCACACCTTTGGGACCGAAGGGCGCCTATTTCTCGGCGGAGCCGATGGCGGCACTGATCACGCACGTCAACCGCGAGGTGATGCACCACGGCGGGGAGATCGGGCTGCTGCGGGATCTGTTCCACGCCACCGGCGCCACCCGCCGCACGGACCACCTCGCCGCGTCGGGCGCATGACATCGATCGCTGCCACCGTCTGGAAGACTTGCTGCCATGTCGGGTATCGGTGGCCTTCTTTCCGTGCGATCCGTGCTCCGGGCACAGTATCTTGACCGGGACGCGCTCGACCGGCGCACCCTGGCCGGGCTGCGCACCGCGCTCGGGCACGCCCGCGACCGCGTGGCGGCCTACACCGACGACCGGTATGACGTCGGCGTCCCGCGCGACCTGGCGGACTTCGCCCGGCTGCCGATGCTGCGCAAGGCCGACGTGCTCGCGGCCGGCGAGGACCGGTTCCGCGATCCGGCGTTCACCCGGGGCCGGGTCACCGTGTACACCACCAGCGGCACCAGCGGGCAGATCCTCGAGGCGTGGCACGACCCGGCCAACTACGCCCACGACCGTGCCTGCAACATTCGCCGCTTCGCCGCCGCCGGCGGGCGGTACCGGCCGTGGTCGCGGCTCGTGCACTTCAAGCCGTTCCCCCTGGAAACCGCCTGGTACCAGCGGCTCGGCATCTTCCGCAGGTCGGTCGTGCACAGCGCGCTGCCGGTCCGCACCCGCGTCGCGCAGCTGCAGCAGGAGCGGCCGCACGCGCTGATCGGCTACCCGGTGATGCTCCGCGACCTGCTGCGCGGCATGCGGCCCGAGGAGCTGGTGACGCTGCGGCGCACGCTGCGGGCCGTCTTCACCGAGTCGGAGCTGCTGACCCCGGAGGTGCGCCGGCAGCTCACCGAGGGCTTCGGCGTGCCGGTCTTCAACGAGTACTCCGCCTATGAGCTCATGCACATCGCGTACGACTGCGCCGAGGGCCAGCTGCACGTCGCCGAGGACCGCGTCCACGTCGAGATCGTCGACGCCGGCGGCGCACCCGTGCCCGACGGCACCGAGGGCCACGTCGTCGTGACCGGCTGGCGGGAGCGGGCGATGCCGCTGCTGCGGTACTGGCTCGGCGACCGCGCGACCCGCCACGCCGACCGGTGCGGATGCGGCAGGACGTTCGCCCGCCTCGACCTGACCAAGGGCCGCGCCGACGACTACGTGGTCCTCCCCGACGGCGAGCGGATCTACGCCGGCACCTTCATCGGCATGGCGATCAGCACGCCCGGCGTCGCGGAGTGCATGGTCCGCCAGGACCCGGCCGGCAACATCACGGTGTGGCTCGTCCCGGACGGGCGCGCCGGCCGCGGCTTCGACGACCTGGCCCGCGCGGCGCGGGCGTGGCTGCACGACAGCGCCGGCCGCCCGTTCGACCTCGACGTGCGGCAGGCCGAGACGCTGGAGCTGACGAAGGGCGGCAAGGGGCGCTTCGTCGTGTCAGAGTTCCGGCGGTGACCGGGCGGCGGCTACAGGGTCACGGCGGCCTGCTGCGGCACCAGCCGGGCACCGAGGTCGGACTTCAGCTCCGGCATGCCCTTGCCCAGGATCACGCCGCTCGCGCCGCGGTCCACGATCCGCTCGACCAGCCGCCGGAACAGGTCGAAGTACAGGTGCCGGCGGCCGCCCTCGTCCAGCGGCAGCGCACCCCACGACAGCCACAGGGGCCAGGCCGGGTCGTCCAGGACGGTCGCCGCGGCGAGGAGACGGCCGGTGTTGTCGCGGTACGCCACGGCGAAGACGTCGTCGCGGCCGGCGGTCGCCTCCTGCCACAGCACCGACTGCTGCCCGCTGTGCGGCTCGACGGTGCCGGTCGCGTGCTTGACGGCGTTGAGCCGGGCCAGGTGCGCTAGGTCGGCGGGGCCGACCACGTCACCGACCGCGCCGGTGCGCACCTCCAGGTCCGGGTCGGTGCCGACGATCCGCAGGATCCGGCGCAGGTCCGCCCGCCGCCTGGTGCGCAGCCCGGCCAGCCACGCGTCGACGGACTCCGGCGCGTCCAGCACCGCCAGCGCTTCGGTGCGCCTGGTGTAGCGCAGGCGCGGCAGCCACGCGGTGTCGGCCTCGCCGACCTGCCGCCACAGCACCCCGCCGATGCCGGGACCGAGGGCCCGGCGGGTCGCCCTCCGCAACGCCCTCGCCAGCCCTGCCCGCTCCTGCGATGTGGACGGTGCCATCCACCAGCCGGGCAGCGCGCTGCTCTGCGGGGCCTGGACGTGCAGGTATCCCACACGCGGCCACTTCGTGGCGCCCTCGCGCCGGCGCGACGGGACCACCGAGGCGGCATACAGCCCGACCGGTCCGTCCACATCGGACAGCACGGCGAGCAGCAGCGGGTCGGCGCCGGAATGGACCCCGGCCCGCATCACCGGCCAGGCCCAGTTGGCCCGCAGCCCGGCCCGGCACCGCAGCGCGTCCCAGCCGGCGGGCTCGGGGTCGGCGGCCGGGTTGTGCAGCCGGACCGTCAATCCTTCGGTCGTCACAGCCATCTCCACCATCATGTCCCCCCGTGCCGCTTCGCACCGTCCCCCGGACCCGGCGGCCGGGTCCGCCCGGGGCGACGCCACCGTCCGCCGAGGCCGAGGCCGACGTCGAGACTGAGCGCGCTCACCCCGGCCGACAGCAGCAGCGCCGCCATCGCACCGGACGATGCCGCGTGCGGCACCAGCAGCGCCGCGGCGGCCACCACCACGACGAGGCCGACGGTAGCCGATGCGGCGGTCAGCCGAGGGGACCGCCCGTCGGTGTTCTCCACCAGGTAGCCGGCGTAGGCGACCAGCGCGAAGAGCGGCGTCTCCAGGCAGGTCAGCAGCGCCAGCAGCAGCGTGCCGGGTGGGAGCAGCAGCACGAGCGGCAGGCCGGGCAGGCACAGCAGCACCGCGAAGCGCAGGATCCGCCGCGCCTTCGCCCGGCCTGCACGCCCGGCCGGTCCGCGCAGCCGCAGCGACGTCGCCGGCTGGCGCAGGCGCAGCAGGTAGGTCAGCGCCGCGGAGCAGAACCCGGACAGCGTCACCGCGATGTAGAACGGGCCGCTCTCGGTGCCGTGGCCGGCGAGGCCGAGGATGAGGTAGCACACGGCGAGGCACAGGCTCGCGAGGAGTTCGGGCAGGCCGAGCAGGGCGCACGTGCGCAGGACCAGGCCCGCCGTCCGGCGGCGGCGCGCGGGCCCGGCGACGCGGCCCGCCCGGCCGGCGAGCGACCAGCCGGCCGGTAGCCGCCACAGCAGGACCGCCGACGCGGTCAGCGCCGTCGCGGCGAGCAGGTTCAGCTGCCACAGCGGCGGCCAGGCGAAGTGGAACGTCAGCGCGGACAGGGTCAGCAGCACGCCGGTCACCGCGGCGAAGGTGACCGCGTCGGTGCGAAGGTACCCACGGACCCGGTGCAGGCCCACGGCGACCTGGAGCAGGCCGAGCGCCGCGCACCACAGCAGCGCCGCGGCGAGCACCCGCCCACGGTCCAGGACGGCGGCGGCGGCGAACGCGACGGCGGCGGCGACCACCGGTGCCGCGGCCAGCCGCAGCACGACCCGGGCGATGCCTCCGCCGAGGCGGCGGGTGCGGGGCACCAGCTTGAGGGCCGCCTTCTCCCCGCTGGAGGCGACGAACACCGTCCACATCGACATGCCGACCGCGCCGGCGTATTCGGCGAACCGGGCCGCGCCCCACGGCACGGCGAGCACCAGCGGCGCGAGCTGGATGGTCGCGCGGAACGCCCCGCGGCCGGCGAACAGCATCAGCATCAGCCGGCCACCGGGCGCGACGGTGCGGGGCTCAGCCTCCGGCGCGAGCAGCGTCATGACCGGCCGACGATGGCCCCGCCGCGGCGCCTGGGCCCGGCCCCGGGTCCAGGTCCAGGTCCGGGTCCGGGTCTGGGTCCGGGTCTGGGTCCCGCCCTGGCGTGCGACCCGGGCCCGGCGCGGCCCGGCCCGATGTGGCGGCGCGACGGGATCGGGACGGCCAGCACAGCACCGCCAGGGCGAGCGCCAGGTGCGCGGCGATGAACAGGTATGCCTCGGTGCGGCTGGCGACGTGCCCGAGACGGACCGTCACGTGGTCGGCCCAGTCCCAGCGCTGCGGCACCGGCTGCCCGCGCCACAGCCAGAACGACAGGTCCTCCAGCCCGGACAGCATGACGAGGATGCTCGCGTAGCTGATCCGGCGCACCGTCGCCGCGGGCGAGCCGCCGAGCCGCTGGTGCAGCGCGAACGCCAGGATGAGCAGCGGCGCGAGGACCCGCACCAGGGCGTAGAACCCGTCGAAGTCCTCGGCGATGACCCGGTCGAACATGCGCGGGACGAAGCCGCAGAACACCGCCGTGAACGTGAGGACCCCGATCACCTCCGGCAGCCGCCAGCGGCGCAGCCACACCGGGTCCAGCGCGGCGATCGTCTCGGCGGCGAGAACGAACGGCACCAGGTACGCCAGGAACAGCCCCAACGAGTCCAGCTGTTTGCCGCCGGGGGCGGTCGCGACCAGCAGCACGCCGGACACGAGGGTGGCCAGGACGAGGGCGAAGAAGCGTTTCACGGGCGCACCTCGAAGCGCACGGTCGACAGCAGCCGGTCGGCCGCCCGGCGCAGCTGCGCCGGGGTGTCCGCGGTCAGCAGGGCGTAGCCGAGCTTGCTGGTCAGGTCGATGGTGGAGGTGACTGCGCGGCCGGGCTCCGCGAGCAGGACGATCCGCAGCACCTCGGGCCACCCGCGGGCCTCCTCGACGCCGTGGACGGCGGTGAGCACGCCGGTGTCGGCGGCGTTGAGCAGCTGCACCATCACCGGGTGCGGCACGATCCGCTCCGGGACCAGCGGCAGCGGCGCACCGACCGCGACGCTGATCGACGCCTCGATCGGGTCGACGCCGTAGCAGTGCCGGGCGAGCTCGCCGAGGGGGTCGCCGCCGGTACGGGCGCCCATCTCGATGAGGCGGGGCCGGCCGCCGGTGTCCACGACGAGGTCGAGGTTGAGCGGGCCGCGGCGGTAGCCGAGCCGGGCGCAGAGCGCGTCGACGGCGGCCACGATCTCGTCGTGGACACCGTCAGGGACGGCGGCGGGCAGCAGGTGCGCGGTCGTCGTCGCCTGCGGTGGCGGGGTGAGGTGCCGCTCGGTGAGGGCCATGAACACGACCCGACCGTCGTCGATGACGCACTCACAGCCGCAGTGCTGGCCCCGTACCTCCTCCTCGATGACGATCCCGGCGCTGTAGGAGTGCAGCAGCGCCGCGGCGATCGCCGCGTCCACTGTGGACTCGTCGGGGCAGCGGGTCACGCCTCGACTGCTCTGCGCGTCGACGGGCTTGACGACGAGCGGGAACTCCAGGCCGGCGCCGCGCCAGTCGGTGCCTTCGATCCAGCGGTACCCGGGCAGCGCGAGCTCGTCGCAGACCGCGCGGAAGCGCCGCTTGTCCACCGACGCCTCGACGGTCTGCTCGGTCAGCCCGCACGGCAACCCGAACCGTTCGGTGAGCGCGAGCTGCGTCGGCAGCGCGATGTCGCTGCTGGGGGCGAGGATCCCGGCGATGTCGGAGCGGCCGCGCAGGATCTCGGTCAGCGCGGGCACGTCGCGGGTGCTGACGGGCAGCAGCTCGTCGGCGAGGGCGACCGCCGGGGCGGTGTCGCGCAGGTCGACGGCGACGGTGCGGTAGCCCAGCGCCCGGGCGGTGCGGTAGGTGGCCATCGCGCCGTCGGCGGCGCCGAGGATGAGCAGGCTCTTCATGCGGCGTCCTCACGCTGGGCGGGAATGAACGGCGCCGGGCGGGCACCGGGGAACAGCTCGTCGGCGGGGTCCACCGGGATCGACGCCTCGCGGATGTAGAACATGGCGGGGCGCGGCTGCGCGTCGGCGATCAGCACCGTGTAACGCAGCATGACCGCCGCCCCGGCGAGGGCGACGCACTGCGCCAGGAGCCCGCCGCCGATCGCGGCCGGGACGGCGAGCCAGCCGGCGAACGCGGCGACGGCCAGGCCGGCGGTCACCGGCGCGGCGAGCAGGAGCACGAACGCGACCGCGTGCACGGCGCGGCGGGAGAAGGCGACGTAGAGCTCCAGCGCGTGGCCGATGAGCCGGCCGAGCCGGAACTTCGACGTGCCGCGGGTGCGCGGCCGGTGCTCGACCGGCACGGTGGCGATCCTCGAGGTGAGCAGCGGCACGGTGGCCAGGAAGTACGGCGTGCCGAGGCGCAGCTCGACGACCCGCCGGGCGAGCTCGGTGCGCAGCACCCGGAACGTGGTCGCGCCCGGTGGGATCCGGATGCGCAGCCGGCGGCCGAGCCAGTGGTAGCCGGCCGCGCCCCACCGGCGGTGCCACGGGTCGTGGCGGGTGCGCCGCACCCCGAACACGGCGTCGTAGCCTTCCAGTGCCCGCTCGATCAGGTGGTGCACCTCGGCGGGCGGGAACTGCAGGTCCGCGTCGAGGTGCACGAGCCAGGGCTTCCGGGCGTACTTGTAGCCGGCCGAGAACGCGGCCTCGAACCCGAAGTTGCGGCTGAACGACAGGTACTGCACGCGGGGGTCGGTGGCGGCGAGCCGCTGGATCTCGGCGAGGGTGCCGTCGGCGCTGCCGTCGTCGACGAAGAGGATCTCCAGGTCGTAGGCGCCGAGCGCGGCCACGATCTCGGCGTGGGTCTGCGCGACGCTGTCCGCCTCGTCGTAGCAGGGCACGACGGCGGTGAGGCCAAACGGGTGCATGGTTCGGCGGTGCCTCAGCGGGCGGCGAGCGCGAGCGGCTCGGGCGCGGTCCAGTGCTCGCCCCGGGTGGCGATGAACCAGTCGACGGTGCGCTCCAGGCCGGTCTCCAGGGACACGAGGTCGGCGGGATCGATGCCGACGTCGCGCAGCGTCTCGGCGTCGGCGCTGACCACGGCGCCGGGCTGCTCGCCGGGGCGCATCGGCAGGTCCACGATCTCCGCCCGCGGGTAACCCTTGCGCTCGACCTGGTCGATGACGATCTCGGCGACGCGGCGGATCGTGGTCGACGCGACCGGGCCGCACTCCACCACGTGGTCCAGCACGGTCCCGGCCTCGGCGGCCTCGAACGCGGACACGAGCGCCCTGGCGACGTCACCGACCCACACCATGTCGGAGATCTGGTGGCCGCCGCCGTAGAGCTCGACCGGCATCCCGCACAGCGCCCGGCAGACCACCGCCGGGGTGATCTTGCGGACCTTGCCCGGCCCGAACGGCGCGGCGGCGAGCTGGCGCGGCCCGTAGGCGTTGACGGCGCGCACGACGTTGACCCGGCTGCCACGGTCGGCGTTGAACATCGACACGAAGCGCTCGACGGCGGTCTTGGAGATGGAGTAGCTGTTGTTCATCCAGTGGTTCCCGACGCCGATGTAGACGCCCGGCAGCTGGTACTGGGTGACGGCCTCGAGGAAGTTGAGCCCGCCGACCAGGTTCGTCTCGGCGGCCGGGCGCGGGTTGAGGATGGTCTCCTGGGTGCCCAGCACGGCGGCGAGGTGGATGATGCCGTCGCAGTGGGCGGCCAGCTCGACCATGGCGGTCGCGTCACGGATGTCACCGAGCATCACCTCACGCCCGGGTGCCGCGTGCGGCCCGCGGCGGCCGTGCGCGTGGTGATCGAACACCAACGCCTCATGCCCCCTGGCCTCGATCTCTTCACAGACATACCGACCGATGAACCCGTTCCCCCCGGTCACGCCGATCTTCATGAGTTGTTTCCTATTCACTCGATAGGGCGGATCCTCGCCCACAGCCGGTTTTCGACATTCCTTTCCACGGGGCGGTGTCCCGGGTCAGAGATGCCGTTGAGCAGCACAAACAGGAAGAAGACATTGATCTTTCTACGGAAAGATCTCACCCTCATACGCCGGTCGCAATCTACCGTCCATGCGCCGGTGATCACAGTCCGAGCGCAAAAATTTATTGACTCTGTCGTATGTGAGGCATCGTTTTGCCGACGTTGTCCGCCATCCGCCGGAATTTACGCGAAGCGATGCGGTTTGAGCCCTGCCGCTGGACGCCGTTGGACAACCGGCGGCGGCCCGGGGGCACCCGATCGGACGTCGCCGGTGCCGGCGCCCGGCTGCCACGCTGCTGAGAAGCCTGGCAAAACCCTGGCAAACGCTCCGACCGGCGGGCAGCCGGTCGACGTTGACCCCGTCGGGCCGAACGGCGGCCCGGGAGCACGGCACCACGGATGGAGCACACGTGACCTCGATCAGCGGCATCAGCGGCATCTCCGGCTCGTTCGCCACTTCCCAGACGGCGCTGCGGCCCCCGCCGCCGCCGAAGGACGGCAAGGACCCGATGGCGGCGGTCTCCAAGGCGCTCGGCCTGTCCGGCGACGAGCTGAAGAGCAAGCTGGGCAGCGGCCAGAGCCTGACGGAGGTCGCCGAGCAGCAGGGCGTCTCGCACGAGGACCTGATCGCCGCGATCAAGGCGGGCAAGCCCGCCGACGCCTCCGCCGTCGGGTCGGCCGCCGAGGAGGAGAGCGATGCGACCGCCGAACGGATCGCGGCGCAGAAGGGCCGGCCCGGCCCACCGCCCGGCGACCCCCGCGGCGGCGCCGCCGGCCTGTCGGACGAGTCGAAACTGCACCAGCTCAGCACCCTGCTGGAGACCGACAGCGAGTCGCTGCGCGGCAGCAGCGCGACCGACGTCGTCAAGCGCATGCAGGACAAGGGCATCGACCTGTCCCAGCTCAAGTCGGTCCTCAACAGCGGCGACCTGGTCGACTACGCCGCCTGAGGACGGGGGGCACCTGCCAGTGCTGGTGAACGACGAAGCCGACGACGCGGCTGACGGCTCGGGCCGTCCGTCGGGAAGCCGACGGACGGCCCGCCGCATTTCGCGGTAACGTCCATACCGTGAATACGTCACCCCGGCCGTACCGGCAGCGCGCCCGCGCCGAATCCTCCTCCGGCAACACGGAGCGGATCCTCACCGCGGCGCTCGAGCTGTTCGTGGAGCGGCCGTTCGAGCAGGTGACCCTCGCCGCCGTCGCCGAGCGGGCCGCGGTCGGCCTGCAGACGGTGATCCGCCGGGTCGGCACCAAGGACGGCCTGGTCGAGGCGGTCGGCGCGTGGATCGCCCCGCAGGTCGCCGCGGACCTCGGCGAGCCGCCCGGCCCCGATCCCGCGCTCGTCGCCGCCGCCTTCCGCCGGCACTACAGCCGCTGGGCACCCATGCTGGAGCGCACCCTCACGCAGGAGGACAGCTCTCCCGCGTTGCAGGCCTCCGCGGAAGGCGGGCGGGTCGCGCACCGCGCCTGGCTCGCCGCCGCGTTCCCGCACCTACGCGGGCATCCCGTCACCTTCGGCCGGCTCGTCGGCGTCACCGGCGTCGAGCTCTGGCTGGTCCTCACGAAGCACGAGGGTCTCAGCGTCGAGGACGCCGAGGCCACCGTCGCGCTGCTCATCCGATCCGTCATCGAAGAAGGAAAATCATCGTGAACAGATATCTGGTGTACACGCCCCCGGCCGCCGGCCACGTCTTCCCGCTCGTGCCCGGCCTGCTGCGGCTTCGCGAGCGCGGCCACGCCGTGCACGTCCGGACCGGCCCCGACCTGGTCGAGCGGCTGCGGGCCGCGGGGCTGGACGCCGAGCCCGTCGACGAGCGGATCACCGCGTCCGTGCGCCGGCCGGGCGGCCCCGATGGCGTCGACGGCATGGGCGACCTGCTCGCCCGCGGCGCCTGGGAGGCCGAGGACCTGCGCCGAGCGGTTGCGGACGTCGCGCCGACCGCGCTGCTGGTGGACACCAACACCTACGGCGCGGCGACCGCCGCACAGACGACCGGGCTGCCCTGGGCGATCACGGTGCCCTCGATCCTCGCGATGCGGGGCAGGGGCATCCCGCCTTACGGCATCGGCCTCGCGCCGAGGACCGGCCCGCTCGGCGCGCTCCGCGACGCGATCCTGTGGAAGGCCGTCGAGCGGGCCTTCGCCAAGGGCATGCTGCCGGGCCTCAACGCGCTGCGGACCACCGCCGGGCTGCCGGCGCTGGACAGCCCACTGGGCTACTACCGGCTGCCCGACCGGCTGATCGTGCTCACCGGCGCGCCGCTGGAATATCCGCGCACCGACCTGCCGGCGCACGTACGGATGGTCGGCGGGCAGGTGTGGGACCCGCCCGCGCCGACGCCGGACTGGCTGCTGGAGCCCGGCGACCCGTGGGTGCTCGTCACCTGCTCCACCCACTACCAGGGCGACGAGGACCTCGCCGCGCAGGCCGTGGAGGCCTTGCGGGACAGGCCGGTGCGGGTCCTGGTGACGCTCGCCGACGCGTACGCCTCCCACCGGCTGCCGGCCGCCGGCAACGTGCGGGTGGAACGGTTCGTCCCGCACGGGCCGGTGCTGGCGCGAGCCGCGGCGGTGGTGTGCCCGTCGGGCATGGGCATCGTCACGAAGGCCGTTGCGGCCGGGGTGCCGGTCGTCGCCGTGCCGTGGGGGCGGGACCAGCCGGAGGTCGCGCGGCGGGTCCAGCAGGCGGGCACCGGCGTGATCCTGCCGGCGAAGCGGCTCACCCCCGCGCGGCTGGCCGCCGCGGTCGACACCGCCCTCGGGCTGCGGGACCGGGCCCGCGCGGTGGCCGCCGGCATCGACCCGGCCCAGGCCGCCGAGCGGTTCGCCGACGCGGCCGAGGAGATCGCCGTACAGCGGCCTCAGCCTGCGCCGACGGCTTAATTGGAGACTTACTTTAACTATTAGGGTTCTTTACCTTGTGGCGGCGTCATCGATAGCTGATGATGCGAGGGGAGCGGATCCGCCCGTCCCCTCCCACCCGCCTACCGAAGGACCCCTCGTGCTCAAGAAGCTCCCCTTGAGCGCGCGACGCCTCGTGCTCGCCGCGCTCGCCGTGCTGACCGCGCTGGGGGTGGGCCTGGTCATCAGGCCCGCCCTTGCCGCCACTCCGTTCAAGGTGCTCGCCTTCTACAACGGCACCTGGGACGCGGCGCACATCGACTTCGACAAGGAAGCCAGGGACTGGTTCCCGGCGCAGGCCGCGCAGAACGGCTTCACCTGGGAGGCGACCACCGACTGGAGCCGGCTCAACACCGGCAACCTGGCCCAGTACAAGGTCATCATGTTCCTGGACGACGCCCCGCCGTCGGGGCAGCGGGCCGCGTTCCAGCAGTACATGAACAACGGCGGCGCCTGGATGGGCTTCCACGTCAGCGCGTTCACCACCGACCCCAACTCGTGGAGCTGGTACTACAACACGTTCCTGGGCTCCGGCGCGTTCCAGACCAACACGTGGGGCCCGACCCGCGTGACGCTGAAGGTCGAGGACCGTAACCACCCGTCCACGCTGCGGCTGCCGGCGACGTTCCGCTCGGCGGTCAGCGAGTGGTACTCGTGGAGCAACGACCTGCGGCAGAACCCGAACATCGACATCCTCGCCTCGGTCGACCCGAGCAGCTTCCCGGTCGGCACCGACCCGAACCAGTCGTGGTACAGCGGCTACTACCCGATCCTGTGGACGAACCGCAACTACAAGATGCTGTACGCGAACTTCGGCCACAACGGCATGAACTACTCCACCAACACCCGCACGTCGTCCACGTTCGAGAGCGCCGACCAGAACCGGTGGCTGATCGACGGCATCCTGTGGCTGGCCGGGCAGAGCACCACCCCGCCGACGTCGCAGCCGCCCTCGTCGCCGCCGCCGAGCAGCGGGCCGATCTCGCCGACCGCGTGGTACACCGTGATCAACAAGAACTCCTCGAAGTGCGTGGACGCGCGGGCCGCCGGCACCGGCAACGGCACGCCGATCCAGCAGTACACGTGCAACGCCTCCAACGCGCAGCAGTACCAGTTCCAGCCGACCAGCGGCGGATTCGTGCGGATCAACAACCGCGGCAACAGCGCCCAGGCCCTCGACATCACCAACGTGTCGAGCGCCGACAACGCACCGATCCAGACCTGGACCTACGGTGGCGGCACCAACCAGCAGTGGCAGCCGGTGTCCGAGGGCGGCGGCTGGTATCACTTCGTCAGCCGCCTGAGCGGCAAGTGCCTCGACGTGCCGGCCGCCTCCACCGCCAACAGCGTGCAGCTGGTCCAGTACACCTGCAACGGCACGGCGGCGCAGTCCTTCCGCGTGGCGCAGCAAGCGTGAAACTTTCGGTGTCCGCGGGCCACCCACCGCATTGACGCCGAAGGATGCATTGCCCGACCTGGGGCCCGGGGCTACGGTCTCGCCGTCCCGGGTCGGGCAATTGTGACAATGTGACACCTGCCCGACCGCCTTTCGCACAGCGAGGAGCGGATCGTGCGCTACATCCACCATCGGCGGCGGGTCGTCGCCGCCATCGCGACCGGGGCCGCCGTCGTCGCCGTCGCCGCGGTCGGCGTGACGGTCGCATCGGCGGCCGCGTCCGGCTGTCGCGTCGCGTACACCGTGACCAACAGCTGGCAGGGCGGCTTCGGCGCCAACGTCGACGTGACGAACCTCGGCGACCCCATCAACGGCTGGGCCCTCACCTGGGCGTTCCCGGCCGGGCAGACCGTCACCCAGGCGTGGAACGCGACCGTCACCACCAGCGGCGGCCAGACCCGGGCCACGGACGCCGGCTACAACGCCCCGATCGGCACCGGCGCCACGGTGTCGTTCGGGTTCAACGCATCGTGGAGCGGCAGCAACCCGGCGCCCACGTCCTTCGCGCTCAACGGCGTCACGTGTACCGGCGCCGCCTCGTCCTCGTCTCCGCCGACCTCTCCCACGCCCTCCGCCTCCACGTCCACCCCGCCTCCTCCGGCGGGCAACGCCAAGCAGATGGAGGACCTCGACCGCGGGCTCATCTCGGTGCGCTCCGGCAGCGGCAACCTCGTCTCCTGGCGGCTGCTCGGCACCGAGGCCCTGGCGACGGCGTTCAACCTGTACCGCGGCAGCACCCGCGTCGCGACGGTCACCACCGGCACGAACTATCTGGATTCCGGCGCCGCCGCCGACGCGTCCTACACCGTGCGGGCCGTCGTGGGCGGCGTGGAGCAGGCCGCGTCCGGGGCGTCGCTGCGCTTCACCGGCGGCGGGTATCTGGACGTGCCGATCTCCTCGCCCGGCTCGGGGTACACCGCCAACGACGCCTCGGTCGGTGACCTGGACGGCGACGGCCGCTACGAGATCGTCCTGAAATGGGATCCCGCCGACGCCAAGGACAATTCGCAGTCAGGTGTCACCGGCGTGGTGTACGTGGACGCCTACCGCCTCGACGGCACCCGGCTGTGGCGGATCAACCTGGGCCGCAACATCCGTGCCGGCGCGCACTACACGCAGTTCCAGGTGTACGACTACGACGGCGACGGCCGCGCCGAGGTCGCCATGAAGACCGCGGACGCCACGGTCGACGGCACGGGTCGCGTCATCGGCAGCGCGTCGGCCGACTACCGCAACAGCTCCGGCTACGTGCTCACCGGCCCGGAGTACCTCACCATGTTCAACGGCCTCACCGGCGCGGCGATGTCCACAGTGGACTACGTGCCGCCGCGTGGCACGGTGTCGTCGTGGGGCGACAGCTACGGCAACCGGGTCGACCGGTTCCTGGCCGGCACCGCGTACCTCGACGGCCAGCGCCCGAGCCTCGTCATGGCCCGCGGGTACTACACCCGGTCGGTCATCGTCGCCTGGGACTTCCGCAACGGGGCGCTGACCCGGCGGTGGACGTTCGACAGCAACAGCTCCGGCAACAGCGCCTACGCCGGGCAGGGCAACCATCAGCTCTCCGTCGCCGACGTCGACGCCGACGGCCGCGACGAGATCGTGTACGGCGCGATGGCCGTCGACGACAACGGCGCCCGCCTCTGGAACACCGGCAACGGCCACGGCGACGCCATGCACGTCGGCGACCTCGACCCGTCCCGCCCCGGCCTGGAGGAGTTCAAGGTCGACGAGGACGGCAGCAAGCCGTCGTCGTGGATGGCCGACGCCCGCACCGGGCAGGTCCTGTGGAGCACCCCCGCCAACGGCGACAACGGCCGCGGCGTGTCCGGTGACATCTGGGCCGGCAGCGCCGGTGCCGAGTCGTGGTCCGCGGCCGCCGACGGCGTGCGCAACCCCAAGGGGACGGTCGTGTCCTCCCGCAAGCCCGGGTCGACGAACTTCCTCGCCTGGTGGGACGGCGACACCACCCGGGAACTGCTGGACGGCACCCACGTCGACAAGTACGGCACCGCCGGCGACACCCGCCTGCTGACCGCCTCCGGCGTGCACTCCAACAACGGCACCAAGTCCACGCCGTCGCTGTCCGGCGACATCCTCGGCGACTGGCGCGAGGAGGTCATCTGGCCGACGACGGACAACACCGCGCTGCGCATCTACAGCACGCCCGACCCGACGTCGACGCGGCTGTTCACGCTGATGCACGACCCGCAGTACCGGTGCGCGATCGCCTGGCAGAACACCGCCTACAACCAGCCGCCGCATCCGTCGTACTTCATCGGCAGCGGCATGGCGACCCCGCCCGCACCGGTGATTTACGTCCGCTAGGTCCCCTTATGCCGGGTCTTTGCGGACTCGGAACTGTCATTCGGGGGCGGTAGGTTGTTGCGCATGACGTCGGCGCGCTCTGGTTTCACCCGCAGGGTGGATCGCTGTCTGCTCGCCGGCGACGTGCCGACCCTGCCCGTGGTGCCCGACGGATGGCTGGCCGTGCTGGTCGCCCCCGACCTCGAGGTGACCGCCGACGACCTCGCCGAGCCGGTGCGGTCCGGGCTCGGCGGCGACAGCGTCCTGCTGCTCGCCGCCGGCCCGCTCGGCGCGGCCCTGGCCGGTGCCCTCAACCGGCCCGTGGTCGCGCCCGACGGCCCGGTCATCCAGACCCCCGGCGGCATCCTCGTCACCACCGACATCGCCGGCGGCTGGTGGCGGCACCACCCGGACCGCGCGGCCGAGCCGCTCGGCCCGCGCTGGCCCGCCCCCGACTGGCAGGAGCTGGTGCCGCCGGCGACCCGGTGGCCCGCCGAGGTCATCGCCCAGCCCGTCCCCGCCGGGTGGCTGCTGTCCCCTGGTCCGGTCGGCGCCGCGGCCTCCTATGACGGCGTCGAGTTCGCCGTCGCCGTCGACCCCGAGCGGCCCCGGCTGCTGCTCGACCCCACCCTCACCGGCGACCAGCTCGCCGTCGCGATGGCGGCCCTGCCGACCCGGGTGCGCCGCGTCGTGGACCTCGTCCCGCTCGGCGCCGGCCAGGGCGCGGGCCGGCCGGCGGCGGCCGCCGCGGCCCGCCGGCTCGGCGAGCCGGTCCACCTGGTCAACGGGGTGCCGCTGCACCCGCCCGCCGGGCCGATCACGGTGTTCGCCCTCGACGCGCACCGCCGGCCGGTCTGGTCCGAGCCGGCCTGGCTGCTGCGCCTCACCCCCGACGGGGCCGAGGAGGTCGTCGCGTCCTCGCCGCCGCACGCGTCGCTGCGGGCCATCGGCCCCGCCACCTATGGGATGGACATGGGCTGGCAGGTGCGGCTGAGCGGGGGCGGCATCCACGCGTTCCCCGGCCCTCCCCCGCCACCGGCGAAGGGCCGCGCGTCGCTGCCCGACCCGCTCGACGGGGGCCGGTCGCTGTCGTTCACGGTGACGATGCCGGGTGCGCTCGTCCCCGACCCGGCCGACGCACCGGCCGCCGCCGGCGACACGGGCAGTGCCGGCGGCGCGGACGTTGCGGTCGGCGCCGGCACCGGTGGCGACAGGCGAGCGGGCGGTGCCGGCGGGGGCACGGTGCCGGGACCGCAGGAGCGCGCCGGTGTCTACCGGGTCGTCGTCGGCACCGCCGGCGAGGTCATCGACGACCTGGTGTGGCCGCCGCTGTCGGCGATGTTCACCGCGCTGCTGACCGACCTCCCCGCCGCCGTCGACCTGGTCGTCGAGGGCAAGTCGTCCGCGTGGGGCGAGGCCGCCGAGCGGGAGCTCGCCGAGCGGCACCCCGGCAGCGGCGTGATCAGCGGCCAGGCCCGCGACTTCCAGCGCTGCGACCTGCTGGCCATGCCGCCTGCTCCGGCGCCCCCGGAGCCGCCCGCCGCGGCCCGCCACGCCCGCAACGGGCTGGCGCTGCTCGCCGCCGCTGCCGTGGTCGTCCTGCTGCTCGCCGTCGCCGGGGCGGTCGCGTTCTGGCCGCGCGGCGGCGACGGCACCAGCCTCGCCGGCGGCGCCGAGCCGCAGACCGCGACGGTCCCCGGCGCCGGCACCGTCCCCGGCAGCCTGGGACCGTCGGCGTCGGCGGCGAGCGGCAGCGCGTCGCCGAAGCCCAGCACCTCGGCCTCCGCCCGCCCGAGCGCCTCAGGCCAGGCGTCGGCATCGACCAGCCCGGGCGCCCCGTCGACGGTGGCCAGCACCCCGCCGCTGCCGCTGGACACCACCACCGACGTCGCGCTCGGCCGCCCGACGTCGGAGAGCAGCCACACCGAGGTGTATGGCGCCGGCCGCGTCACCGACGGCGACCCGATGAGCTACTGGGAGAGCCGCAACAACGCCCTGCCGCAGTGGGTCCAGGTCGACCTCGGCGCCCCGGTCCCGGTCCGCCGCGTCGTGCTGCGCCTGCCCCCGTCCGGGGCCTGGCCCGCCAGGACGCAGAACGTCACGGTCCAGGGCAGCGCCGACGGCGCCACCTTCACCAGCCTCACGAGTGCGTCCTGCCGCTTCGACGCCGGCAACGGCCAGCGCGCCACTCTCAGCATCAGCTCCGGCCAGCACCGTTACATCCGCATCGTCGTCTCCTCGAACACGGTCCAGCCGGCCGGCCAGCTGTCCTCGGTCGAGGTGTACCGCGGCTGACCCGTCCCGGAAGAACACGACCGGACGTGGCGCCGCCCGGAATCAGAGGGCGGCGATCGAGTCGGGGGCGCGTTCGCGGCGGGCGAGGGCGCGCACCACGGGCAGCGGCCCGTGCCGCCAGACCGCGAGCCGGGCGAGCAGCTGGACCGTCGCCTCGGCCGCGGCGGCGGACGGTTCCGGCGCCGGCACGCCCAGGCTGACCGCGAGGTCGTCGGTGTGCACGACCAGTTCGAGCACCCTGGTCAGCAGGAAGTCGTCGACGAGCAGCGCCCACCGGCCGAGGTCGACGACGCGTTCGGCGTGCTGCGCCGGCACCATGGTGCGCAGCTCGGCCAGGGCCGCGTCGACCTCGGCGGCGAGGCCGGCGGGGGTGGTCTGCGCGGCGGCGGTCTCGCTGCGCTCCAGGATGGCGGCGTTGTCGGCACTGTCCACGCCGGAGTTCACCCAGCCGGCGCCGGTGAAGTGGTCCAGCACCGGGATCGCGGACGTGCCGGGCGGCGCGGCCAGGGACGTGACCGTGCGGGTGACCTGGTTGGCGAGATGACGGGCCAGCCCGCCGACGGAGAAGCCGGGCAGCGCGCTCGGCGCGGACCAGCGCTCGTCCACGGCGGGCTCCCGCAGCAGTGCGGCGGCGCGCTCCGCGGACTCCAGGAATGCGGGTCGGATCATCGATCGACCCTAAGCGGCGCGGGCCGTCGCCGCGACCCCGGTCGATGCCGGCAGCAGCCGACAGGAGCCGGTGTGAGCGGTGTGGAGCCCGGGCGCCGCCAGCATTCCCCGGGCTCCACCCTTCCGCCGGTTCGCGTCCCGCCCAGGCCACGTACCGGACATCTGACACTCAGCGTGAGCGGCCGGCGCGGCGCTTCGCCCAGACGTCGAAGGCAACCGCGGCCAGCAGGACCAGACCCTTGACCAGCATGACGCGTTCGGTGGGTGAGCCGATGAGCGACATGCCGTTGTTGATGACGGCCATGATGAGGCCGCCGGTGATGGCGCCGACGACCTTGCCGACGCCGCCCTGCACCGCGGCGCCGCCGATGAACGCGGCGGCGATCGCGTCGAGCTCGAAGGCGTTGCCGGCGGTGGGGCCGGCCTGGTTGAGGCGGCCGGCGAAGATGATGCCGGCGACCGAGGCGAGCACGCCCATGTTGACGAAGATCCAGAAGGTGACCTGCTTGACCTTGACCCCGGACAGGCCCGCGGCCTGCAGGTTGCCGCCGACGGCGTAGATGTGCCGGCCGAAGACGGTGCGCTGCGACAGCAGGGTGTAGGCGAGGACGAGCGCGGCGAGCAGGACCAGGACCCAGGGCAGGTTCTTGAAGCGGGCCAGCTGGACGATGATGAACATGAGCACGAGCGACGCGCCGGCGATCTTCAGGCTGAACACGACCGGTGTGTCGACGGCCTGGCCGTAGCCGATGCGGGCGCGGCGGGCCCGCCACTGCACGACGACGATGCCGGCGACCGCGGCGAGGCCGACGAGCAGGGTGAAGAGGTCGGCGCCGCCGAGGACGCCGAGGCCGATGTTGTTGAGGAAGCCGGGGGTGAAGCCGTTGGCGAGGGTCCGCACGTCGTCGGGGAACGGGCCGATGCCCTGGTTGCTCAGGACGGTCATGGTGAGGGCCCGGAAGACCAGCATGCCGGCCAGGGTGACGATGAAGGCGGGGATGCCGAAGTACGCCACCCAGAACCCCTGCCACGCCCCGATCAGCGCCCCCACGACGAGGGTTGCCAGGATGGCGAGGGGCCACGGCACGTCGAGGTTGACCATGAGCACGGCGGAGACGGCACCGGTGACGGCGACGACGGACCCGGCGGACAGGTCGATGTGCCCGGCGATGATGATCAGGATCATGCCGATGGCGAGGATCAGGATGTAGGAGTTCTGCACGACGATGTTCGAGATGTTCTGCGGCTCCAGCAGCGAGCCGGACGTCAGGATCTCGAACAGGATCACGATCGCGGCGAACGCGATGTAGATGCCGCTCTGGCGCAGGTTGACCGAGAACCGGGTCGGCGCCGCGACCACGGGATCGGTCTCGACCTCCACGATCGTCGTCATGAGAACTCCTTAGCTGAACGAGCCGTCATGAGCTGCATGAGCCGCTCGGGGGTCGCGTCGGTGCGGGACAGCTGTCCGGTGACCCGGCCCGCCGACAGGGCGTAGATACGGTCGCAGATGCCGAGCAGTTCCGGCAGCTCGGAGGAGATGACGAGGATCGCCTTGCCCTCGTCGGCGAGCCGGTTGATGATCGTGTAGATCTCGTACTTGGCGCCGATGTCGATGCCGCGGGTGGGCTCGTCGAGGATCAGCACGTCAGGGTTCGTGAAGATCCATTTGGCGAGGACGACCTTCTGCTGGTTGCCGCCGCTGAGCGTGCCGGTGACCGAGCCGACGCCGGGTGCCTTGATGTTCAGGCTGTGCCGGTACTCCTCGGCGACCTGGAACTCGCGGTTGTCGTCGACCCAGCCGCCCCGGGCGATCCGCGACAGCGCGGCGCCGGAGACGTTGCGCTGGATGTCCTCGATGAGGTTCAGGCCGTAGCGTTTGCGGTCCTCGGTGGCGTACGCGATGCCGTGGCGGATCGCGTCGCCGACGGTGCGCAGCTCCACCGGGACGCCGTCCTTGTACACCTGGCCGGTGATGTCGATGCCGTAGCTGCGGCCGAAGACGCTCATCGCCAGCTCGGTGCGCCCGGCGCCCATGAGCCCGGCCAGCCCGACGATCTCGCCGCGGCGCACGGACAGGTTCGCCCGGTCGACGACGACCCGGCCGTGCTGGGTGGGGCTGCGCACGGTCCAGTCCTCGATCCGCAGCGCCTCAGCGCCGATCGAGGACTCGTGCGGCGGGAACCGGTGCTCGAGGTCCCGGCCCACCATCCCGGAGATGATCCGGTCCTCGGACACGTCCTTGCCCCGCATGTCGAGGGTCTCGATGGTGCGCCCGTCGCGCAGGATCGTGGTGGTGTCGGCGACCGCCTCGATCTCGTTGAGCTTGTGCGAGATGATCACGCAGGTGATGCCCCGCGACCGGAACTCCAGCAGCAGGTCGAGCAGGTGCCGGGAGTCCGACTCGTTGAGCGCCGCGGTCGGCTCGTCGAGGATCAGCAGCGACACCTCCTTCGACAGCGCCTTGGCGATCTCGACCAGCTGCTGCTTGCCGACGCCGAGGTCCATCGCGGGGGTGACCGGGTTGTCCCGCAGGCCGACCCGGCGCAGGAGCGCGCCGGCGTCGGCGTTGGTGCGGTTCCAGTCGATCAGGCCGCGGTGGACCCGCTCGTTGCCGAGGAAGATGTTCTCCGCGATCGACAGGTGCGGGATGAGCGCCAGCTCCTGGTGGATGATGACGATGCCGCGCCGCTCGCTGTCGCGGATCCCGCCGAAGTGGCAGGGCTCCCCGTCGAACTCGATCTCACCGGTGTAGGAGCCGTGCGGGTAGACCCCGGACAGCACCTTCATGAGGGTCGACTTCCCGGCGCCGTTCTCCCCGCAGATCGCGTGGATCTCCCCGCGGCGGACCTCGAGGTTCACATCCTGCAGCGCGGCAACGCCGGGAAAGGTCTTGGTGATGCCGCGCATCCGCAGAATTACGTCGTTCATGATTACTTGAGGTCGCTCTCGGTGTAGTAGCCCGAGTCGATGAGGACCGTCTTGTAGTTGGACTTGTAGACGATCACCGGGTCGAGCAGGTACGACGGGACGACCTTCACGCCGTTGTTGTAGTCCTTGGTGTTGTTGGTCTCCGGCTTGCCGCCCTTGAGCACCGCGTCGGCCATCTTGACGGTGACGTCGGCGAGCTTGCGGGTGTCCTTGTAGATCGTCGCGTACTGCTCACCGGCGATGATCGACTTGACCGACGCCTTCTCCGCGTCCTGCCCGGTGACGATCGGGTACGGCTGGCCCGCCGTGCCGTAGCCGCTGCTCTTCAGCGCGGACAGGATGCCGATCGACAGGCCGTCGTAGGGCGACAGGACACCCTGGACCTTGGTGCCGCCGACGTACGTCTTGGTGATGATGTCCTCCATGCGCTTCTGCGCCGTGGCGGGGTCCCACCGCAGGATCGCGACCGTCTTGAAGTCGGTCTGGGTGGACTTCACGACCAGCGTGCCCTTGTCGATGTACGGCTTGAGCGTGTCCATCGCGCCGTTGAAGAAGAAGGTGGCGTTGTTGTCGTCCGGTGACCCGGCGAACAGCTCGATGTTGAACGGGCCGGTGGCGGTGCCGTCGGTGCCGTCCTCCTTCTTCAGGCCGAGGCCGACCAGCAGCGACGTGGCCTGCTGCACGCCGACCTTGTAGTTGTCGAAGGTCGCGTAGTAGTCCACGTTCGGCGAGTTGCGGATCAGCCGGTCGTAGGCGATGACCGGGATCTTCTTGTCCGCCGCCTGCTGCAGCTGCGTGGTGATCGCGGTGCCGTCGATCGAGGCGACGATGAGCACCTTCGCGCCCTTGGTGATCTGGTTCTCGATCTGGTTCACCTGCGTCGGGATGTCGTTCTCCGCGTACTGCAAGTCGACCTTGTAGCCGAGCTTCTCGAGGGCCGCCTTGACGTTGTTGCCGTCGGCGATCCACCGCTCGGAGGACTTCGTCGGCATGGTCACGCCGATGAGGCTGCCGGCGCCCGCGGACGCTCCGGCCTCCTTGTCGGCGGTCTTCTCGGCCGACCCGCACGCGGTGACGCTCAACGCCACGGCGAGGCCGAGGCCGACGGCCAGTGCTCTGGGGAACTTCATGGGGGTGTCCTCCACCTGTAGCGCAGGGTGCAGCGACCGTGACTGCTCGTGTGAGCGGTATCAACGGCACTGGCAGAAATCTGTGGGTGTCTTGGTCATGTGTCGACTTGAACGCAGGGAAACGTTTCAAGCCGGTGGCGGGGGTGTTGCTCGGGACAGTGTTAACGCTCACAAATGGAGGTGTCAAGACGATGTCGCATCACGAAATGGCACGATGGTGGCCATGCGCCTGATCGCCGGCACCACCGGCCCGGGATCCATCGACCGGCCCGACGCGGTGTCCGTCGCGGGACGGGCACTGTCCTCCGAGGCCCTGCTCGGCGCCGCGCTCGCCGTCGCCGGCGACGTCCGCGGCGCGACCGCCGTTGCCGTGGACGCGACCCCGTCCTTGGAGACGGTCGTGGCGGTGCTCGGCGGGCTGCTCGCCGGCGCCGCCGTGGTCCCTGTGCCCGCCGACGCCGGCCCCGCCGAGCGCGAGCACATCCTGCGCGACTCGGGCGCCCAGATCGTGCTGGGCCCGGGCGGGACCCCGGTCGACGTCACCCGCCGCTCGTCCGCGGGCCATCCCGCACCGGCACCGGGCGACGCGGCGCTCATCATGTACACCTCCGGCACCACCGGCGCGCCCAAGGGTGTCGTGCACACGCACGCGTCCGTCGAGGCCGGGGTCGACGCGGTCGCCGAGGCCTGGGACTGGACCCCGGACGACCGCCTGGTGCACGGGCTGCCGCTGTTCCACGTCCACGGCCTGGTCCTCGGCGTGCTCGGTGCACTCCGGGCCGGCTCGCCGCTGGTACACACGGGAAAACCGCAACCGGAGCGTTATGCGGCCGCCGGTGGGACCCTCTACTTCGGGGTGCCGACCGTGTGGTCGCGGATCTGCGCCCAGCCCGCCGCCGCCCGCGCGCTCGCCCGCGCCCGGCTGCTCGTCTCCGGCAGCGCCGCCCTGCCCGTGCCCGTGTTCGAGCGGCTCCACGCACTGACCGGGCACCGGCCGGTCGAGCGCTACGGGATGACCGAAACGCTGATCACGATCAGTAGCCGCGCCGACGGCCCGCGCCGCGCCGGCCATGTCGGCGTCCCCGTCCAGGGCGTGCGGACCCGGCTCACCGCCGACGACGGCTCGGAGGTCCCCGCCGACGGCACCACGATCGGTGAGCTGTGGGTGCAGGGCCCGATGCTGCTGCGGGGATACGTGCACCAGCCCGCCGACCTCGCCGACGGCTGGTTCCGCACCGGCGACATCGCCCGCAAGGACCCCGACGGCTGGCACCGCATCGTCGGGCGGGCGTCCACCGACCTCATCAAGTCCGGCGGCTACCGCATCGGCGCCGGTGAGGTCGAGGACGCGCTCCTGGCCCACCCGGCGGTCCGGGAGGCGGCGGTGATCGGCACCCCGCACGCGGACCTCGGCGAGGCCGTCACCGCATATGTCGTCGTGTCCGCCGGCGTCGCCGAGCGCGAGCTCGAGGACTTCGTCGCCCGCCACCTGTCGATCCACAAACGACCTCGCGTCGTTCACCTGGTCGACGCCCTGCCACGCAACGCCATGGGCAAGGTGCAGAAGAAGCGCCTTGGGAGTCCTATGCTCTGAGTGCCGACCCCAGCGGACGCGGGCCGGTTCGATGGCTGGTGGTGGTAGTGGTGGAGACAGGTAGGATCCTGCGGTTCGACGAGGTGCGTGGTTACGGGTTCATCGCGCCCAACGCGGGAGGCGAGGACGTGTTCGTCCACGCCAACGACTTCGGTGAGCAGCGGCATCTCGTGCATCCCGGCATGCGCGTGGAGTATGAGGTCGAGGAGGGCGAGCGGGGGCTGAAGGTCGCCACCGTGCGCATCCTGGACGCGCCGGCCCGGCGCGAGCACACCCGACCCGCCCGGCCGGTGCACACCGACGCCGACGAGGCCGAGCCGGGTGACGACGACGGCCTCTGCGACGTGCTGAGCAGCCGCGAGTTCTCCGCAGAGGTGACCGAGCTGCTGATCCAGCACGTCCCGTCGCTGACCGGCAGCCAGATCGCGCAGGCCCGGCAGCACCTGGTGAGCTTCGCGCGCACGCACGGATGGGTGGAGAGCTGAGTTGAAGGTCCTGTTCATCGGCGGCAGCGGCATCATCAGCTCCGCCTGCACCAGCCTGGCCGTGCAGCGCGGCATCGACCTGCACGTGCTCAACCGGGGGTCCAGCACCACCCGGCCGCTGCCCGACGGCGTCACCGTCCTGCGCGGCGACATCCGCGATCCCGAGTCGGCCCGTTCCGCGCTGGCCGGGCACACGTTCGACGCGGTGGTCGACTGGGTCGCCTTCACGCCCGAGCACGTGCACACGGACTTCGAGCTGTTCCGCGGGCGCACGGGTCAGTATGTGTTCATCAGCTCCGCATCGGCCTACCAGACCCCGCCGGCCCGGCTGCCCGTGGTGGAGTCCTCACCGCTGCGCAACCCGTTCTGGCAATACAGCCGCGACAAGATCGCCTGTGAGGATCTGCTCGTCCAGGTGTACCGGGACAAGGGTTTCCCCGCCACGATCGTGCGCCCCTCCCACACCTACGACCGCACGCTGGTGCCGTTCGACGGCGGCTGGACGGCCATGGCCCGCATGCGCCAGGGCCGCGAGGTGGTCATCCACGGCGACGGCACGTCCCTGTGGACCCTGACCCACCACGAGGACTTCGCCAAGGGCTTCGTGCCGCTGCTCGGTCATCCGCGCGCGGTCGGTGACGTCTTCCAGATCACCAGCGACGACGTCCTGACCTGGAACCAGATCGCCGAACACATGGCGGCGGCGTTGGGGGTACAGGCGAAGCTCGTGCACGTCCCCTCCGACGCGATCGCCGCCGCCGACCCCGAATGGGGCGCGGGGCTCCTCGGCGACAAGGCCCACTCGATGGTCTTCGACAACAGCAAGCTGCGTGCCCTCGTCCCCGACTACGTCGCGACGATCCCCTTCCACGTCGGGGCGCGGGAGATCGTCGCCTGGTTCGACGAGGACCCGTCCCGCCAGATCGTCGACGAGCGCCTCGACAAGGTGATGGACGACCTGGTCGCCCGCTACCGCGTCTGACGGCTCGCCGGGGCCGGCCTCACGCCTCCACCGTCCAGACAGGACGGACCCGGGCGCAGGCCGGCTCGCCGGCGGCGTCGGTCAGCCCGAGCCGGCCGACCAGGGTGCCGGCGCCGTCGTGCGCGGCCCGCAGCACGTCGGTCGGGATGTCACCGAACATCAGCTTCGCCCGGCGGAACATGGCAAACGCGTCGCCGTCCACTGCGCCCCAGCTGAGATAGAGAAACCTCGCCCCGGGCCGGCCGTGCACCCACGGCCCACCGACGTCGAGCAGGCCGTCCACCTCGCGGCTGGTCACCTCGAAGGTCCACCGCGCCTCGGCCGTGTCGGCCGGGATCCGGTCGACCACCTCGGCCTTGCGCTGCACCCCGACGTGCACGTTGTGCAGCCGCAGGCGGTCGGCGGCCGCACCGGGCCGCCGCCCCGGCAGGTCACTGCCCTCCAGCCGAATCCGCACTCCCCGACTGTAGTTGACCCGCGGTCGTCGGCTACGCCGCCTGAACGGAGCGCACCAGCCGCCGCAGCGCCGCACGGTCACCGGTCACGTCGTGGTCGTCCAATGTGGACGGCTCGGCGAGCAGGTCGTTGAGGCCGTGCGGATCGGTGCTGATGCCGGCGTCGGCCCGGGGCGGCTCGCCCGGCTCGACCTGGACCCGCCCGTCACCGGTCCGCACGGTCCAGACCTCGGCAACGTCACCCCCGGTGCGCAGCTCGACGCGGAAGGTGGCCGGCGGCTCGGCAGGGTCGGGCCGGGCGGCGCCGCGCAGGTACAGCAGCACCGATGCCGCACTCAGGGCGAACGGCTCCGGCGGCCGGGGCAGCTCGCCGCCCCACTCCCCCAACGCGTCCAGGACCGGCTCCAGGCGGCGCCCCCGCGGCGTCAGCTCGTAGACCCAGGACGCCGCGGGCGGTGGCAGCCTGCGGCGGTGGATGACCTCGCGGGCCTCCAGCTCGCGCAGCCGGTCGGCAACCAGGTTGGAGCTGGCGCCGGGCAGGCCGCGGCGGATGTCGGAGAAGCGCCGCGGGCCGAACAGCAGCTCCCGCACGACCAGCAGCGCCCAGCGCTCCCCCACCACGTCCAGGGCCCTGGCGATCGTGCACGCGTCGCCGTAGCTGCGAGTGGTCGGCATGGTGGTATCGTACAACTCAGTAGTTGTTTTTTACAACGAAGGAGCGAGCATGGCACAGCCAGTGGTGCACTTCGAGATCATCGGGACCGCCCCCGCCGGGCTGCGGGACTACTACGGACAGCTGTTCGGCTGGCAGTTCGACACCAGCGGCCCCGTCGCGCCGTCGGTCTCCGCCGCCGGTGATTACGGGTTCGCGACCACCGACGGCATCCCGGGCGGCGTGGGCGGCGGCCCGGGCTTCGCCCCGCACGTCGTGTTCTACGTCGGGGTGCCCGACGTCGAGGCCGCGCTCCAGGACGCGGAGCGGCTCGGCGGGACCCGCCGGATGGGTCCCGAGCGGGCACCGGGCCGGGACCTCGTCGTCGCGCAGTTCACCGACCCGGAGGGCAACCTGATCGGCCTCGCCGGCCCGGCCGCCGCTCAGGGCTGAGCGGCGGCGGGGCCGGTCAGGCCTGAGCGGGCTTGCGGTAGCGCAGGCCAGGGGTCGGCGTCGCCTCGCCCTGCGCCCGGGCGGGAGCGGCGGCCAGCGACTTGGCCTTGCTCGCCAGCGTGGAGTTCTCGGTGTACTGGATGTACTGGAACTGGCCGGGCACCGAGATCGCGTCGCCCAGCGGCTCGATGAGCGCGTCCTTCAGGGCGAGCACCCCGCCGAGCAGGGTCGCGTACTTCAGCGACGCGGCGTTGCGGGTGAAGTAGTCGCGGGTCTGCGGGCTGAGCTCGCCCGGCGCGGACAGCAGCAGCGGGCCGAAGTTGGCGCCGACCATCGCGCCGCCAGTGAGCGCGTCGAACCAGGTCGTCGCGGTGGCCACGGCCGCGACCCGGGGGCCGTCGAAGAAGAAGTCGGCGACGGCGATCGCGGTCTCGAACTCGGTCGCGCCGTAGACGGGCCAGTAGGAGAAGTTCTTCGGCCACGACGGCAGCTTGCCGCTCTGGGCGGCGTTGAGCAGAGCCCGCACGCCGGGGCCGCCGACGCCGACCATCCGCGTGCCGGAGTCGTATCCGGGCTGGAGCGTGTTGAGGTAGGCGGCGGTCGCGGCCGGCATGGTGTCGCCGGCGGTGAGCACGATGACGGTGCCCGGGTTCGCGCCGGCCGCGGCGCCCGCGGCGAGGGCGTCGTAGTACTTCAGCGACGTGGCGATGATGACCGCCGACGGGTTCGGCTCGATCTCCTTCGCGATCGCGATCGCGGTGTCGTACTCGGTGGCCCCCCACAGCCGCACGACCGTGTAGCCGAGGCCCTTCACCTGGCTCTCGACCTTCGCCGACAGCGCGGTGGTACCGCCGAGGAGGTACACCTTCCCGCCGGGCGCGAGGATGCGCTGCATCTCCGCCTTGGTGGAGGCGTGCAGGCCGCTGGGCGGGGTGATGAGCAGCGGCGCCTGCCGGCGCACGGCGAGGGCCGAGCCGCCCAGCGCGTCGAGGTACACGTCGTCGCGGGACAGCACGACGGCCTGCGCCTGGCCGCGGATGCCGTCGTCGACGCTGTGGTCGGCCCAGTTGTACCGGGACGTGGCCACCGCGGTGTCCAGCGCGGTCTGGCCCCAGACCCGCTCGACGACGTTGGTGGTGACCGGCTGCCACTTGGGCCGGCTGCCGCTCGGGGCGATCGTGACGTACTGCTGGGTGGTCAGGTCGATACGCCTGATCTTCGAGTTGCCGTCCGCGCTGGTGAAGAGGATGGCGTCGCCCTTCGGGGACCAGGCGGGCTCGCGGTTGATGGAGCTGCCCTCGGTCGCCTTGAAGGTCAGCTGGACCTGGTTGCCGCCGTCGGCGTCGGCGAGCCAGATCTGGCTGCCGCCGCCCGGCTCGGCCCGCGCGAACGCGATCCGGCTGCTGTCCGGGGAGAAGTCGGCGCCCCAGCCGTTGTCGATGATCTTGGTGACGACGCCGTAGCTCTCGAACCGGTAGATCTCCGAGCCCTCGTAGACGTTCCACGGGCGCCGTTCGAAGACGATCGTGCCGTCGGCGGCGACCGCGGTGCCCAGGGCGTACCTGCCGTCGTTCGGGATGCCGAGGAACGGCACGCTGAACTCCCAGTTGCCGCCGGCGCTGGTGATGAACAGCGTGTTGTCGCCGTTGTCGAACATCCGGTAGATCACGTACCGGCCGCCGTAGGCGTACACCGGATCCTCGCCGCCGGCGTCGGCGGTGTTCGGGATCAGCTTGAAGTAGTCGCTGCCGTCCGCCCGGACCGACAGCGGGGTGTGGTTGCCGCTGTAGACGAAGCGGCTGCCGTCCGGCGACCAGCTGCCGTTGGCGCTGCTGTTGGGGATGTCGAACGGGTGGGCGTCGGTGCCGTCGGCGTTGGCGATCCAGATCCCGCCGACCGACGGGTGCAGGAACGTGATTTTCCCGAGCTCGCCGGGCGGCGTCGCGCGGGCGGGGCGCTGCGACCCCGACACGGCGGCGGTGGCCGTTGCGGCGGCGATGGCGCCGAGCATGGCTGAGCGACGCGTGAGCCTGAACGACAAGGTTCCTCCCCCGAAGATGATCAGCGGGGAGTGTAAGCACCATCGATGCCCCGGTGGCAGGGCCGAACGGCCAGCCTTACCGCACCACGCGGCGCTGCGGGCGGGCCGGCGGGGCAACGAGCGCGACCGGCTCGAGGACGATCGCGACGCGGGCACCACGCAGCGGGCTGCGCTCCACGACGAGCTGGCCACCGGCCGCCTCCGCGACCCGGCGGACGATGTCCAGCCCGAGACCGGTGGAGCCGGCGCCGCTGGAGCCGCGACGCAGCGCCTTCGCCGGGTCGGCGATGCCGGGTCCCGCGTCGTCGACGGTGAGCCCGCGCGGGGAGACGTGCACCTCGAAGCCGGTGCCCTCCGGCGTGTGCTGGAAGACGTTGCCGAGCATGCAGTCCACCGCGGACACCAGGTCGGACTCGGCGACCGGCAGCCACACCGGCTCCTGCCCGCCGACGACCCGCCACGGGCGCTGCTGGTCCTCGGCGAGCACCGACCAGAACGCGAGCCGGTCGGCGACCACCTCCACCAGGTCGGTGCTCTCCGGCACCCGGTCCGCCGCGGACCGCCGCGCGGTCGTGATGATCTGCTCGATCTCGTCGTCGAGGGCGTCGAACGCCTGCCGCATCCGCTCCCCGATCGGGCCCGGCGGCATCGCGTCGGCGTCGAGGCGCAGCGCGGTCAGCGGGGTGCGCAGCCGGTGCGACAGGTCCGCGGCGAGCTCGCGTTCGGCGTCGGCGAAGGCGACCATCTGGTCCGCCATCCGGTTGAAGCTGCGCGCCGCGTCCCGCAGCTCCGGCGGCCCGTCCGGCTCGACCCGCGCGTGCAGGTCGCCGTCGCCGAACGCCCGCGCGCCCTCGGCGAGGCGCTGCGTGGACTGCACGATCTGCGCGCCGAGCCGGTCCGCGACCAGCGTCGAGCCGCCGATGAGCACGACGGCCAGCCCGACCAGGGCCAGCCACGCCGCGCCGACGCCCCGGCTGAGGTCGGCGTCGGAGACGTACACCTCCACGACCGCGGTCCGGTCGCCGTCCAGGACCACCGTCTGCAGGTATGCGACGCCGCCGGGCGCGTCGACGGTCAGGGAGCGGCCCTGCGCCGCGGCCCGGTCGACCTCCACGACCGGCGCGTGGCTGGTGCCGACGGTCGACTCGCCGAGCAGGTGCACGGCCAGCCGCCCGCTCTGCCCGGCGGGCACCGTGGCCACCGCCCGGTCCAGGGCGCCGGATCCGTTGCCGGAGGCGGACGCGAGGGCGGCCACGATCGCGTCGGCCTGGTATCGCGCCTCGGCCAGGGCCCGGTCGTGGGCGATCTCCTTGGTGACGTAGGCGAGCGGCACCAGGAACGCCAGCGCGATCATCGACGTGATCGCGAACGACAGGCGCATCAGCGCGTTCCTCATGGCTGCGCGGGGGGCTGTTCCGGGTCGACGAGCATGACCCCGACACCGCGGAACGTGCGCAGATACCGTGGGGCCGTCGCGCTCTCCCCGAGCTTGCGGCGCAGCCACGACACGTGCACGTCGATGGTCTGGTCCTCGCCGGAGCTGTCCGGCCGCTGCCACACCTCGGTCAGCAGCTCCCGCCGGCTCACCACCCGCCCGGCCCGTTGCGCCAGATACGCCAGCAGGTCGAACTCCTTCTTCGTCAGCTGCAGCGGCTGCCCGCCGATGGACGCGAAGCGTTGCTGCGGGTTGACGTGCAGCGCACCGATCGTCACGCCGGCCGGCACCGTGGCCGGCCCCGGCGTGCCCTGCCCGCGGCGCAGGACCGCATTGATCCGCGCCGACATCTGCGCGCTGGAGAACGGCTTCGTCACGTAGTCGTCGGCGCCGGCGTCCAGCAGCCGGATGATGTCGCGCTCCGAGCGCCGCGCGGTGGCGACGATGACGGGCGCGTTGGAGATGCCGCGCAGCATCCGCAGCACGTCCAGGCCGTCCATGTCCGGCAGCCCGAGGTCGAGGATGACCAGGTCCGGCGGGTCGGTGGCGATGACGCGCAGCGCGGATCCGGCGTTGCCGACGGGACGCACGACGTGCCCGGCGTCGGTCAACGCCCGGGAAAGGGCGCCGGAGACGGCGACGTCGTCCTCGACGAGCAGGATCAGCGGCATGGCAACACCGTAACGCCGGGTTTGCCACGTAAGGCAATGCGGGTGAGAAGATCTGCCGGTGCGGGTCAGACGTACGGCGGTGCCGGTGCTGCTGTGGTGCCTGGCGACCGCGGCGAGCATCGCCGTGGCGTCGCTGGCGCTGCGCCCCGTGCTGCACACCGCCGTGCCGTCGGACTGGCTGCCGGTGCCGGCCGCCGAGGCCCGCGGCCCGGGCGACCTCATCCCGCAGCCCGGCCTGCCCCCACCATCCTCGCCGGTCGGGTCCTCGCCCGCCGCGAGCCCGACCCCGGCCGCGCCACGCACCTCGGCGGCCGCGACGAGCCCGACCGCGAAGGTCACCACCGGCGCGCCGGCCCGCGTCGTGGACGGCTGGACCGTGACGACCGGCAGCGACGGCGTCGACACGTATCTGCGCTCGTTCCGCTCCGAGGGCGGCGACGCGGTCATCCGCATCCGCGACGGCGTCGTCTCCGTCGTCACCGCCACGCCCAACGACGGCTACTCCGTGTCGCGGGCGCAGACGGAGCCGACCCGGCTCGTCGTGCAGTTCATCTCCGCCGGCGGCAGCGCGGCCTACCTCGTCGACGCGATGTGGTGGCAGAACGCCCCGCACGGCACGGTGACCCGCATCGGCACCTGACCCGCCTCAGGTGCTCATGTGCCGTTCGAAGCGGCGCCGGTACGCCAGACTCGACGCGGCCCCGGCGACTCCCAGCAGCACCACGTATCCCGCGAACGCCGGCACGAGCACGGTCGCAGCCGCTTCGATCCGGTGCCGGGGTCCGAGGACGGCGGCCGGCCAGAGCGCGGCGCTGCCCGGGTCGCGGACGTAGACGTCGGCGGGGCCGCGTGCCTGCCCCGGCTCGTCCAGGCGGTAGGGCAGCGGCCGCCCGGACGGGTCCTGCAGCGTGCCCGCGGTGGTCACCACCACCCGCAGCCTGGGCCGGTCCTCGACGTGGTGGGCGCCGGCCAGGTACACCGACGTCGTCATCGCGCCGATGGCCAGCGGGATACCGAGCAGGATCGGCAGGCCGCGGCTGGTGAGCGTGCCCAGCCCGGCCGCGGCGAGGATCCCGCCGATGAACGCCGCACCGACCGCGACGTCCCACCGGTCGGCGAGGACCGCGAAGCCCAGTGCGTAGGACCCGGCCGTCCACGCGACGGCGAACGCGAGGACGAGCGGGATGCGGACGAGCCGGGCCACAAAGACCAGTCTGCGGAAAAATTGTTATCGGCGGGGCCGGAAAACGTCGGGGCCACCTGCGCGAATCTTAAAGTTCGTCTAATGCTCTCCGCAGGTCCGGGCGCTTACCGTCGATGCGTGACCACCGCCCCGACGGTTGCGGGACCGCCACCCGTCACCATGCTGCCGCTCGCCCACGGGTGCCGCGGCGGGGGCGCCGTGTTCACGGGTTCCCCTGGGGGTCAACCGCCCCATGGGAGCCGCCCCGCGGCTGTGTCCAGCGCCGCGGCGCCGTCGGCCGGGGCCGCCACCCCGACCGCGGCGGCATCGACGGCCCGAGGGAGTGGGTCACGATGACCGACGACAAGCCGGCCACCGCGCCCGCGGAGCCCGCGACGGACGCGACCGCAGCGACGGCTGAGGCCACCGAGGTGGCCGGCGTCGCCGCGGAGACCGGAGAGCCCGGGGAGACTGGGGAGACTGGGGACACGCGGCCGGCTGACTCGGCCGAGCCCGAAGTCCCGGACGCCACGGAGGCGGCGCGCGCCGGGCAACCGGCCGGCAAGCAGCACCGCAACGTCAAGCAGCGGACCGCCACCAGCCCGGCACCCACCGGTGCCACCGCGGAAACGCCGCAGCCCACCGCGAAGACACCCGAGCCCACCGCGAAGACGCCTGAGGCCACTACGAAGACGCCTGAGGCCACCGCGAAGACGGCGCGGATCACCGCGAAGACCACCGCGAAGGCGTCCGGTGGCGCCACGAAGACGTCCCGGGCGGCGGCCGCGAAGACGCCGAAGCCCGCCGCGCCGGTCGCCGATGCCGGCGAGGCCGGTGGCAGCGACGTGTGGCGGCGGGTCGGGGCGGTCGTGATCGTGATCGTCGCCGCGTTCGCCGTCGTCGTGCTCTGGGCCCGGCCCGCGCACGAGCCGGCGCCGCCCGTCGCGCAGCGCAGCTCGGCGCCGCCGGCCGTCACGGTGCTCAACCCGACCGACATCGCCTACCTGCAGCTGATGATCTCCCTTGACACCAGCGCGGGGCAGCTGTTCGACCTCATCGTCGCCGGCGGCGACCCGGCCCTCGTGCCGATCGCCCGGTCCGCCGCCGACGGGCACCGGGCCGAGCTGGCGGCGCTGCGCAAGGCGCTGACCGACGGCGGGGCGATCGAGGACTCCAGCATCCACGCCGGGCACGACCTGCCGGGGATGGTCGTCGAGGCGGACATGGCCGCGATCCGGGCCCTGCCCGCCGCGCAGCAGCCCGCGAAGGCCCTCGAAGTGCTCCGCGAGCACCTGACCGGCACGACGGCGCTGTGCGGCTCGGAGGCGAAGAACGGCGCGGACCCCGCCACGAAGGCCGCCGCCGAACAGGTCCTCGCCGCGCACAGCAAGCTCCTCGGGCAGCTCCCGGCGATGTAACTTTCGCGTCCGAAACACGGTTCACCTGCGCAAACGCGCCACACCACCCACGGCGATGGCCCGCCGAGCGGGCGGCTCCTAGCGTCGGCACGCACCCGCCGCCGGTACCAGGGAAATCACCGGCGGTGGCAGTGTCCACTGAGGAGGGTGTGGTGAGAAGACTCTGGGCCGCCGTCGCGGCCAGCAGTATGGCCGTCGTCGGCGCGGTCGCCGTGATCGGGCTCAACAGCACGGCGGAGGCGGCCGTCGGCGGCACCGGCACCGGCTACCTGAGCACCCGCGGCAACCAGATCATCGACGCGGGCGGCAACCCGGTGCGGCTGACCGGGCTCAACTGGTTCGGCATGGAGACCGACAACAAGACGTTCCACGGCCTGTGGGCCCGGGCGTGGCGCGACCACATCGACCAGATGGCCAGCCTCGGCTACAACACGCTGCGGGTGCCGTTCTCCGAGGACGCCCTGAAGCCCGGCGCGACCGCCAACAGCGTCGACAGCTACACCAACCCCGACCTGCAGGGCCTGACGCCGCTGCAGATCCTCGACAAGGTCGTCGCCTACGCCGGCACCAAGGGCATGCGCATCCTGCTGGACCGGCACCGCCCGACCAGTGCCGGGCAGAGCGCCCTCTGGTACGTCTCCGCGACGCCCGAGTCCACCTGGATCAGCAACTGGCGGTCGCTGGCCCAGCACTACGCGAACAACCCGACCGTCATCGGCGCGGACCTGCACAACGAGCCGCACGCCGACGGTACCGATCCCAACGGCACCGGCTCCTGTTGGGGCTGCGGCGACGTGAACCGGGACTGGCGCCTGGCCGCCGAGCGGGCCGGCAACGCCATCCTCGAGGTGAACCCCAACTGGCTCATCGTCGTGGAGGGCGTCAGCTGCACCAGCGGCGGCAACGCCAACGCCTGGGACAACATCCCGGACGAGCCGTGCGGCTGGTGGGGTGGGAACCTGTCGAAGGCCGGCCAGTTCCCGGTCCGGCTCAACAAGCCCAACAAGCTCGTCTACTCCGCGCACGAATACGGCAACTCCGTGTTCCACCAGGCGTGGTTCGACGACCCGGCGTTCCCGAACAACCTCCCGGCGATCTGGGACCAGTTCTGGGGATACCTGGAGAAGCAGAACATCGCGCCGGTGCTCGTCGGCGAGTTCGGCTCGACGTTGCAGAGCCCGCAGGACGTGCTGTGGCTGAAGAAGCTCATGGAGTACATGGGCACCGGCGTCACCGGCATGGACTTCACCTACTGGTCGTGGAACCCGAACTCCGGTGACACGGGCGGCATCGTCGGCGACGACTGGAAGACGGTCAACCAGCAGAAGCAGTCGATCCTTCAGCCGTACCTGATCCCGCCCGTCAGTGGGACCGGCCCGACCGGTTCGGCGTCGCCGTCGCCGTCGAGGTCCACGTCCACGTCGGCGTCGCCGTCGGCATCGGCATCGCCGTCGGGGAACCCCGGCACGGGCTCCTGCACCGCGACCGTCCGCATCGACAACGCGTGGCAGGGTGGCTACCAGGCCGCGGTCACGGTGAAGAACACCGGCTCGTCGGCCGTGAACCCGTTCTCCATCACGTGGACCGTGCCGTCCGGGGTGACCCTGAGCAGCGGCTGGAACGCCACCGTCACCCAGTCGGGCACCACGTTCACCGCGGCCGGGCCGACCTGGGCACCGTCGCTCGCCGCGGGAGCGTCGGTGACGGTCGGCTTCACCGCCAACGGCCCGTCAACCCCGCCGCCGAGCGCCGTCAAGCTCAACGGCACGACCTGCTCCTAGGGGTCGGGTGGGGAAGGGGCCCGGGAAGCGAAGGCTTCCCGGGCCCCTTGCGGACTCAGACGCCGACGCGGGCGCGGATGACGGTGATGAGGGCCTCCTGGACGTCCGCGAGGGAGCGGTCCGGCTCGAAGACGAGCCAGTCGACGGCGACGACCAGGCACACCCCGAACAGGGCCGCCGCGGCCATGCGCACGTCCAGGGCGGCGTCGAACTGGCCCTCCTCGACGCCCTGGCGCAGCACCGCGGCGATGACGTCGACGGCCTCGCTGCGCAGCAGCTGCAGGGTCTGGTGCCACTCGCGGTTGGTGCGCCACATCTCCGACAGCAGCAGCTGTGCGAATGAGCGATGCCGCTCGATGTACGCCAGCTCCGCCCGGATCAGTGCCAGGACCGCCTCCGGCGGCGCGACGCCGTCGACCGCGGCCCGGAAGTCGGCGGTGAGCAGCCCGACGCCGTGCCGCAGCAGCTCCTCGAACAGCGCGTTCTTCGACGGGAAGTTGTAGTAGACGGTGCCCTTGGCGACGCCTGCGCGCAGGGCGATGTCCTCGACGGTCGTGGCGGAGAACCCGTGCTCGGCGATGAGCTCCATCGCCGCCTCATACAGCCGCTGCCGGGTGTCGGTGCGCCGCCGGGTCCGGCCGTCCTCCGCCACGTGCCAACCCCCTACATCACCAGGTCCGGGTGCAGCTTCGACGGCGTCAGCCGGCGCCCCCGCCACGCGGCCACGGTCGTCAGCGCGAACGCGAGCGCGGCGAACCCGGCCAGGACCAGTGCCCCGGTGACGACGGTACCGCCCGGCCCGCCGTTGACGAGGTGCCGGACCCCGGACACGACGTAGGTCATCGGCAGGAACGGGTGGACCGCCTGCAGGAAGCCGGGCGTGGTCTCGATCGGATACGTGCCGCCGGAGGACGTGAGCTGCAGCATCAGCACCGCGAGGGCGACGAGCCGGCCGGCCGCGCCGAGGCGGGCGCCGAACCACTGCACGATCGCGGTGAACGCGACGGCGGTCAGGCACAGGAACCCGTACATGGCGAGCGGATGCGCCGGGTGCAGGCCGAGCGCGAACCGCACCACGAGGAACAGCGCCGTCGCCTGGACCACGCCGACCATAAGGCCCGGCAGCCACCCGGCGAGCGCCGCGCGGTGGGCGGGCGCGCCGGACACCAGGTGCCGGCGGGTCAGCGGGCGCAGCACCATGTAGCTGATCATCGCGCCGACCCAGAGGGCGAGGCCGAGGAAGTACGGCGCGAACCCGGCCCCGTAGGTGGCGGCGGGGTGTTCGGTGTCGCGGTCGAGGGCGACCGGGTCGCCGAGGACGCCGGCTCGCTCGGCGCGGGTGTCGGGGTCGTAGCCGGGGATCTTCGCCGCGCCGTCGGACAGGCCGCGGGCCAGCCGGCTGGCGCCGTCGGACAGCTCGCCGAGGCCGCCGGCGAGGCGGTGCCCGCCGTCGGCGAGGGCGCCGAGGCCGTCGTCGAGCTGCCGGGCACCGGTGGACAGCCGGAACAGCCCGCCGGACAGGTCGCGGGCGCCGTCACGGGCGTCGCCGGTGCCGGCGTGCAGCTGGGCGGCGCCGTCGGCGAGCCGGTTGAGCCCGTCGGCGAGCTGGTCGACCTGCGCGCGGGCGGCGACGACGTCGTCGGCGAGGTGCGGTGCGGCGGCCGCGACCTGCCGGGCGATCTTCGACGCGCGGTCCAGGTCGGCGCGGACGGCGGCGAGGTCGCCGGTCTCCAGGCGGGTCTGGACCGCCCGCGCCGCGGTGACGGCGGCATCCGCGGCGGCGACGGCCGCGCGGTACTCGGCGCTGTCGGTGATCTGCGGGTACCGCTTGCCGAGCTGCTCCAGCGACGCCCTGGTGGCGGTCGCCCGCTGGGTGGCGGTCGTGGCCAGGGCGGGCAGCGCGTCGAGGTGTTCGCGCAGCAGGTCGGCGCCGTCGGCGATGCTGGTCGCGGCGGCCTCGATGAGCGCGGCGTTGTCGCGCAGCACCGGCTCGATGGTGTCGGCGGCGGCGTCGACCTTGCCGGCGAGCAGCCGCCCGCCGGCGGCGGCCTGCGCGGTGCCGTCGGCGAGCTGCCCGGCGCCCTGGTCGAGGGCGACGAGCCCGTCGTATAGCTGCCGGGAGCCCTTCGTGGCCTCGTCGAGCCCGGCGGCGAGGTCCCCGGCGCCGCCGCCGGCCCGGTCGAGGCCGTTGACGAGGTCGCCGGCACCGGCGCCGGCCTGGGACGCGCCGTCGGAGAGCCGGCCGGCGGCGTCGGCGGCCTGCGCGGTCTGCGACTTGAGGTCGGTGAAGCCGATCAGCATCCGGTCGAAGTAGCCGCCGGCGACGGACGCCGCCGCGCTGGCCCGGACCTCGGTGAAGACGCTGCGCGACAGCTGGCCGGTGAGGTAGTTGGTGGCGTCGTCGTTGACGACGAGCAGCCGCCCGCCGGTCGGGTCGCGGTCCGGGTCCGGCGGGGTGACCAGGGCGGCCGAGAAGTCCGCCGGAATCTCGAAGATCAGCTGGTACCGCCCGTCGGCGAGTCCCTTGCGGGCGGCCGCGTCGGTGGTCTGCTGCCAGCCGAACACGTCGCGGCGCAGGAGCTTCGCGGTGAGGTCGGCGCCGGCGTGCACGGTGCTGCCGTCGGTGGCGGTCGCGGGCCGGTCCGCGTTGACCACGGCGACCGGGATGTGGCGCATGTTGCCGTACGGATCCCAGAACGCCCACAGGTACAGCGCCCCGTACAGCAGCGGGATCAGCGCCAGCACGGCGAGCGCGGCCACGGTGATCGGCGCCCGGGTGAAGCGCCGCAGCTCGAACAGCGCGAGTCTCATCGGTGTCCCTCCAGGACGAAGGCGCGGCCCGTCCCGCTCTCCCGGGCGGCGGCGATGACGGCGATCCCGTCGTCGGTGAGCGCGTCGAGGGCCTCGTCGAGGCGGGCGCGCTCCACCGTGGACAGTCCACTGTCGACGTCGTCGACGACGACCGCGGCCGGGCCGGCGATGCGGGCGAGGGTGAGGCCGAGCAGGTGCCGGTCCAGGGCGTCGAGGTCGCGGCCGAGCGTGCCGGGCTCCAGTGGCAGGTCGTCGACGCGGCCCTTGCGGCGCCGGCCGAGCAGGATGCGCCGCTCCTCGATGTGCTCGGCGACGGTCAGCGCGGGCTCCGGCTCGTGGACGCCGGGGACGTGCCCGAGCGCGATGACGCCCCGCCGGTGGACGCTGCCGGCGCTGGTCGCGAAGTAGCCGGCGAGGGCGAGCAGCAGCGAGGTGCGTCCGCTGCCGGCCGGGCCGGTGACGGTGAGCCGCTCCCCCGCCTCGACGTCGAGGTCGACGTCCCGGAACACCCAGCCGCGCCGGGTGCGGGCACCGAGCCCGCGCGCTTCCACAACGGTGGTCACAACAGCCCCCTGACTTGTACTGACCAGTCAGTCTAAAAACATTGGACCGTGGTGACGCAAATGGATGTGCCGGACCTCACCTGCGCGCGGAAGCCGGCCACGGGGTCTGGACCGCGTGCGGCCTGCGGGCTAACCGGTGACCTGCACCCGGTGGGTGTCGACCAGGTCGAGCAGCGCCCGGACCGCCGCGCTCGGCCGGCGCGCCGAGCCGGTGGCCACCCCGAACGTCCAACGCAGCCTCGTCCCGGTCACCGGCAGCGTCCGCAGGCCGTCCCCCGCCCCGATGGAGAAGCGCGGCAGCAGCGCGACGCCGAGCCCGTTGCGCACGTACTGGGCGACGGTGGCGATGTCGGCGACCTCCAGGGCCACCCGGCGGCGCAGCCCGGCCGCGGCGAACCCCCGGTCGACCTCGGTGCGGTTGCCGTAGCCGGGTGGCGAGTCGACGAACGGCTCGTCGGCCAGGTCGGCGAGCGTCACCGCGGCCCGGTCCGCGAGCCGGTGCGCGGGCGGCAGGACCGCGACGATCGGCTCCGCCACCAGAACCCGGACCGACAACCCCGCCGGTGTCCGGCCCGCCAGGGACAGGAACGCCACAT
The DNA here is from genome assembly GCF_040676755.1 of Dactylosporangium sp. NPDC049525. NCBI lineage: Bacteria > Bacillati > Actinomycetota > Actinomycetes > Micromonosporales > Micromonosporaceae > Dactylosporangium > Dactylosporangium sp. NPDC049525. The sequence continues at coordinate 84,019 of NZ_JBFAPO010000021.1, forward strand.
CGAGCTCACCGTCCAGCAGCGACCGGGCCAGGCCGGCCGATCCGGTCGGGGCCGCGCGCAGCCGCAGGTCGACGGCGGGGTGCTCGGCACGGAACTGGCCGAGCAGGCCCGGCAGGTCGACGAACCCGACCGAGATCAGGGTGCCGATGCGCAGCGTGCCGCGCAGGCCGCCGCGGACCTCGTCGACGGCGTCCCGGGCGGCCTGGGCGGCGTCGATCGTGGCCCGGGCCGCGGGCAGCAGCGCCGCGCCGGCGTCGGTCAGCGCGACGCGCTGCGAGCTGCGGTCGAACAGCTGCGCGCCCAGCTCCCGCTCCAGCGACCGGATCGCGGCGGAGACGCCGGACTGCACGACCCGCAGGCGCTCGGCGGCACGGGAGAAGTTGCGCTCCTCGGCGACGGTCACGAAGTACACGAGATGCCGCAGCTCCATCGCTGCACTATCGCATTTCGTGATGGTGTCCAGCACGAACCTTCGTCGCAGGTGCTGATGTCCCGCGGCACAGTGGCTGCATGACCAGCGTGCTGACCCGGCCTTCGATGTCCCCTGCCCGCTCCAGGCGGCACGAGCGGGGGTTCTGGGCGATCGCGGTCGCGTTCGCGGTGTCGCTGGCGTTCACCGTCGTGCCGACCCCGCTGTGGGCGATCTACCAGAGCCACGACGGCTACTCGACGATCGCGGTGACGGTCGCGTTCGCCGCGTACGCGGTGGGCGTCATCGTCAGCCTCTTCCTCGCCGGGCATCTGTCGGACCGCTGGGGGCGGCGGCGGGTGCTGCTGCCGGCGATCCTGCTGGAGGCGGCCGCCGCGGCGCTGTTCCTGTCCTCGACGTCGCTCGGCGTGGTGGTCGTCGCCCGGGTCCTGTCCGGCCTCGGCATCGGCATGATCACCGCGACCGCGACGGCGCACCTGTCGGAGCTGCACGCCACCGCCCGCCCCACCGCCGGCCGGGCCCGCGCCGACCTGGTGGCGACGGTGGCGAACCTCGGCGGGTTCGCGTTCGGCCCGCTCGTCGCCGGGGTTCTCGCGCAGTACGTGACGGCGCCGCTGCGCACGCCGTACGCCGTGTTCCTGGTGCTCCTGCTGCTCGCCGCCGGTGCCGTCGCCCTGGCGCCCGAGACCGTCGCGCGCCCCTCGGTGCGGCAGCGGTACCGGCCGCAGCGGGTCGCCGTCCCGGTCGCCGCCCGGCCCCGCTACTTCGCCGCCGGCGGTGGCGCGTTCGCGGCGCTGTCGGTGCTGGGGCTGTTCACGTCGCTGGCGCCGGCCTTCGTCGCCGGCACGCTGCACCACCCGTCCCGCGTCCTCGCCGGGCTGGTCGCGTCGATGGTGTTCGCCAGCGGCGCCGCCGCGCAGGTCCTGCTGCGCCGCGAGCCGGTCCGCCGCCAGGTGGCCGGCGGCCTGGTCCTCATGACCGCGGGGCTGTTCACCGTGACCGCGGGCGTGTGGGCGGCGAGCCTGCCGGTGTTCCTGCTCGGCGGCGTGGTGGCCGGCGGCGGCGCGGGCGCGCTGCTCAAGGGTGCGGTGTCCACGGTCGTCGACCTGGCCCCGCCGGCGACGCGCGGTGAGGCCCTGGCCGGGGTGTTCCTCGGCGGCTACCTCGGGCTCGCGGTCCCCGTCCTCGGTCTCGGGGTGGCGACACAGTTCCTGCCGGCGAGGGTGGCGCTGCTCGGCTTCGCCACCGCCATCGTGCTCGTGATCGGCGCCGTCAGCCGCCGCCTGCTACGCCGCTAGCCACCGCGGCGCCGTCAGCCGCTGGCGGCCGTGGCGCTGTCAGCCGCCGGCTGCTGCGGTGCCGGCGGCCGCGGCGGTGCTGGCAGCAGCGGCGGTGCTGGCAGCAGCGGCGGTGCTGGGCAGGGTGGCCAGGCCCGCGGACCTGGACTCGGCGACCTGCCGGGCGAGGTCCTTCACGGACGAGCTGGTGCCGTTGGCGAGCTCCGACCGGGCCAGGCTCGCCAGCTGGTCCAGGTGCCCCCGCAGGCACTCCGCGACCTTCCGGTCGAACTCGGCGCCGCCCGTCCCGCCGATCGCGGCGAGGGTGTCGGCGTCCACCAGCCCTGGCATCCGGTGCCCCGCGTGCGGGTTGCTGTCGTCCAGCCCTGCCTTCACGCGTAGCGCTCTGAGCTGCTGGAGCTCCGTGGTGTACCGGACGCGCAGGTCGGCGGCGAGCCGGGTCATCGCGGGGTCGGCGGAGCGCTGCGACACCAGGTCGAGCACGGGCAGCAGCTGCTCGTCCATCGGGATCATCAGCTGGACCCAGGCGATGTCGGTGCCGCCGAACTCGGTCGCCGCGACGGCACCCGCGGCGGGCCCACCGGCGGCCTGCGGATCGGCGGCCGGCGGCTCCCCGGCGCAGGCACCGAGGGCCAGGGCGGCGGCGAGGGCCGCGGTCGCGAGGTGGCACCGCCTGGCGGGGCGGGATCTGGGTAGCACGGCTGCTCCTTCCGAGGGCCTGCCGCGGTCCCGCAGTTGCGGCGGTCAGGGCGCCCAGAGCCCGGAACGACCGCCGCAACTGCGGCATCGGTGCACGGGACGCTCGCTCGCGCGGCCGTCCCGCCGGCGGCGACCCCAACCCGGTCGCCGTCGTGACGCTGATGGGACCCCCGGAAATGCCCGGACGCCGCACCTGGCCGACACCGTGGGCGCGGTCCGCGGGCCGTGGATACGGCCTCAGCAGCCCCGGCACCCGTCGGACGATCGTTTCGAGCAGCCCCCGCCTGGACGACCAACCCGAACTGCCAGTCCTGCGGCGTCGGTCAGGTGACCCAGCCAACCCCCGTCGATCCGTTCGAATCGTGTGGCCGGCCACCTTCGGCGCTGCTCCCCGCCGGCACCCGACCCGGCTGGAGAGCGCTCTCCGTAAAGGAAGTTTCCCGCCTGGTCCGGGCAGGTGTCAACACCTGCGCAGGCAGTCCTGACCGAATCCTGATCTTTACCGGAACAGGAGGCAGCCGCGTCCCCGCGGGTTGACGAACCCCATCCGGACCGGCAGACTCTGAGCATCTCGGAGAGCGCTCTCCGAGATGTCGACCACCTCACCCGCGTCCTCAGCCAGCGCGGTTTCGCGAGACTGCCGGCGTGCGTCACTGACTCCAGGTCGCGGCGCGCGCCGGTTCGCCGGCCCGGGTGGTCATGCGGGCAGCAGGACCTGGGCCAGGGTGTGCGCGCCGATCGCGGCCATCTCCGGGTTGTCCGCCGAGCTCGCCGCGACCGCTGAGCCGATGCTCAGCGCCCAGCCCCGGGCCCGTTGCCAGGTCGCGTCCGGCACCGGGGTCAGCGCCGCCAGGGCCGCGCGGAACACGGCCCGGCCCGGCGCGTCGAAGACCGTCCAGGCGGCCGCCAGGTCGGTGGCGGGGTCGCCGGAGGTCAGGTCGCCGAAGTCGATGAGCGCCGCCAACCGGCCGTCGGCGCCGATCAGGAGGTTCGCCGGGTGCGGGTCGGCGTGCAGCCACACCGGCGGGCCCGTCCACGGGGGCGCGGCGAGCACCTCGGACCAGACCCGCAGCAGCGCCCCGAAGCCGGGCGCCGGGAACCCGCCGGCGGTGAGCCGGTCGCGCACCGCCACGGCCCGGTCGGTCAGCGGTACCCCACGGAACGCGTTCGGCGGTGCCTCCGGCGGCGCCGGGACGTGCAGGGCGGCGAAGCAGCGGGCCAGGTCCTCGGCGAAGGCCACCCGGTCGGCGACGGGCACCGCGGTCGCGGGGCGGCCGGGCAGCCATGGGTTGATGCTCCACGGCCACGGGTAATCCCCGGCCGGCGCGCCCACGGCGAGCGGGACCGGCACGGGCACCGGGAGCAGCTCCGCGAGTTCGGGCAGCCAGCGCTGCTCGTTGACCAGGAGCGGCACCGCGACCGCGCGCCGGGGCAGGCGCACCGACCAGGACTCGCCCAGCCGGAACACGGCGTTGTCCCAGCCGTTGGCGACCAGGCGCAGCGGCGCGACGTACGACGGGTGCTGCGTGCGTACCAGCGATGCAACCAGCGACTCAGGGACCGCGATCTCGGCGGCCGGGGTACCGCTCATGTCACGCGGACTGACGGACTACGAGTTTCGGGTCGAAGATGACCGACTCGACCCGCAGCGACGGGTCGTCGATGCGGGCCAGGACCAGGCGGGCGCTCTCCGCCGCCATGTCCTCCAGGGGATGCCGGACGGTGGTGAGCTGCGGGCGGGCGTCCAGCGCGGCGCTGCTGTCGTCGAAGCCGACCACCGCCACGTCGTCCGGGACCCGCAGTTCGCGGCCGCGCAGCGCCATCACGGCGGCCTGGGCCATGACGTCGTTGGCGACGAAGACGCCGTCGAGCTCCGGCTGCCGTTCGAGGAGCTCCAGCAGCGCGGTCTCCCCCGACTCGTAGGTGAAGCCGCCCTCGACGGTCGGGAACCAGGCGTGCCCGTGCCGGGCGAGGGCCTGCCGGAACCCGGTGAGCCGGTCCTGGCTGGCGGGGACGTGCGCGGGGCCGGTGATCATGCCCAAGCGGGTGCAGCCGCGGCCGATGAGGTGCTCGGCGGCCAGGACGCCGCCGGCGTCGTTGGCGAGGTCCACGTAGCTGATCGGCACCGGCTGGGCCGGCCGGCCGACGAGGGCCGCGGCGATGCCGGCCTCGTACAGCTGGCGGGGTAGCGTGTCGTCGGGGTGCAGCGACAGCACGACCGCGCCGTCGGCCTGGCCCTGGCCGAGGTCGCCGACGAGCCGGCCGCGGGCCTCGTCGGTGCCGACGATCTGCAGCGCGAGCTGGATGCCCTTGGGGCGCAGGACCGACATGACGCCGCCGACGATCCGGCCGAAGAACGGGTCGGCGAAGAAGCGGCGCATGAACGGGTCGTCGTCGTGGCTGACCGCGTCGGAGACGACGAGGGCCACGGTCCCGCTGCGGCGGGTGACGAGCGAGCGGGCCGCGCGGTTGGGCACGTAGCCGGTGGCGTCGACGGCCTGCCACACGATGGCGTGCAGCTTCGGGTCGACGTTGCGAACACCGTTGATGACGCGCGACACCGTGGCCCGGGAGACGCCGGCGGCTTCCGCGACGTCTTCAAGGGTCGGTTTGCGGGCCGAACGTGGATCGCTCATGGCCGGTTTTATAGCACGGAGCATGGAGAGCGCTCTCCACTACATAGCACGAAATTCGCTGAAAAATACAGACGAAAGGGCGGGCGGCCGAGGCCGCCCGCCCGACTCGCCTTACCTACCGGTACACACCGAACTCCCAGAGTGAGTAGCCGTAGGCCGTGGCCTTCCCCGTGCCGTTCATGCGCACGTACCGGGCGTTGCCGTTGACGTTGAGCTCGTCGAAGCCGCCGTTACCGGTGGTCGTCGAGTAGATCGTCGTCCAGTTGTTGTTGTCGTCGGACGTCTGGATCTGGTAGCCGGTCGCGTACGCCGCCTCCCAGGCCAGGAAGACCTTGTTGAAGGTCTGCTTGCTGCCCAGGTCGACCGTGCACCACGCGGTGGCGACCCACTCCGACGCCCAGCGGGTGCCGTAGTTGTTGTCGACCGCGTAGGACGGCAGCTGCGGGCCGTTGGTGCCGGTCGGCTGGTAGGTCGACGCGGTCACGGTCTTGCCCTGGGCGATGTTGGTGCCGGCGATGACCGGCGGCACCACCTTGAACGACTTCGTCTCGATGCCGACGTTGCCCTGGCCGTCGAAGGCGTAGACGTAGACCTTCCACACGCCGAGGGTCTCCGGAGCGGTCACCGTGAAGGTGGAGCCGTTCTGGGTGAACTTGACGTTGCGGAACCCGGTGTTCCCGGTGATGTGCTTGTCGCTGATCATCACGTTGTACCGGATGGTGTCGTTGTTCGGGTCGTTCGCGGCGACGTTGACGGTAAAGGTGCCACCGGCCGGCACGGCGGTCTGGTTGCCGACCGTCATGCTGGTGATCTCCGGCGCCGTGTTCGCCAGGGGCGTGCCGGTGTAGGCCTGCTTCAGCGCGCCGTACCCGAGCCGGCGCCAGCCGCCGCCGTAGGTGTTGAGCCAGACGCCGCCGAAGTCGTTCTCCAGGCCGTAGTGGAACTCGGTCGCGCCGAGCGCCACGCCGGGGTGCGCCTTGATGGCGTTCCAGCTGGCCGTGTAGCCCGCCCGCTTCTGCAGGTCGGTCGGCTCGGTGGGCACACCGTTGACGTCGTTCGGGACCTCCCACTCACCGGACGGGCCGGCCTCGGTGACCACGTACGGCTTGGTGTAACCGCCGGCGATCCAGTCCGGCTTGATGTTGTTGATCGCGCCGTAGGAGTTCACCGCGAGCAGGTCCAGCGCCGGGGAGTTGTTCTTGTAGTAGGGCCAGGCGCCGGTGTACGCGTCGGTCGAAGTGACTGGGTGGTTCGGGTCGGCGGCGTGGATCGCGATCGCCAGCTCGTTGACGAACTTGGCGTACGCCACCCGGCGGGCCTCGACCGTCGCGGCGTCCAGGCCGTGGTCCTGCATCGTCAGGATGACCTCGTTGCCGACGTCCCACATCAGCACGCCCGGGTTGTTCTTGAGCGTGTTGACCCGGTTCACGATCTCGGTCTTCGTGGCGTTCTTGTACGCGGTGTCGTTCACGTAGTCGGCGCCCTGGTTGAGCCAGTGCCCGACGATCACCTTGATGCCCTGCTGCGCGGCCCGGTTGAGCAGCGTCGGGGTGTTCGCGTCGTCCACGCCCCAGGTGCGGATCGTGTTGACGCCCATATTCTTCAGGTCACGCATGTAGCCGTCGGCGGCGGCCTGCGGCGGGCCGTAGGTGAGGCCCTTGATCTCGTAGGGCTGGCCGCCGACCTGCAGCTGCCAGTTGCCCTGCGAGCCGGTGACCTTGACGACGCTCGGGCCGCCCGGCGTCGCCGGGTCGGTCATCGCGGCCGGCGTGGTGCCGGTCTGCTTGGACACCGTGACCGAGTCGACGGACAGCACGCCGCCGGACGTGGTGTCCGGGGTCGGGACGGTGTAGCCGGCGATCGCGTTCGGCCACGCACCGCCGATGGCGAGGTCGAGGCGCAGGTAGAAGCCGTGCTGGACGGCCGCGTTCCACGCGGTGACGCCGACCTGGCTCTTGCGCACGACCCAGGACTGCTTGCCGTCGAGGTAGAAGCGGATCTCCTCGTCGGTCTTCGTGCGGTCGATCACCTGGGTGTACTCGTGGTAGCCGGTCTGGCAGCCGGTGCAGCTGGCCAGGCCGGAGGTGCGGCCGTTGTACTCGCCGCACGGCCCGTCGGGGGCGGTGCCGCAGTGCAGGGTCTGCGACAGCTGGCTGCGGCCGTTGGCGTCGGTCATGATGTCGGTCTCGCCGACACCCGGCCAGTTGTTGTAGTTGCCGCGGTAGGCGGCGCCGGTGGCCCGGAAGCCCGGCCAGTAGCCATCGCCGTTGGCGACGTCCGGCTGCTTGAGCACGGCGGTGAACTTGACCTGCTCGCCCGCGGCGGCCTGGAAGTCGGTCCGCTGGGTCTCGATGCGGCCCGACGTCCACGCGCCGCCGCCGTCACGGATGGCCTTGATGTTGAGCTTGCCGGCGCCGTCGAGGTAGACGTTGGCGGTCGACGCGCTGGCGGTCTCGACCGAGCCGGTGCCCCAGTTCGCGGCACCACCCGGGTACTGGGTGCCGGTGCGCAGCAGCCAGTTGGCCGCCGACGGGGAGGTGTTGGCCGGCCCGTCGAACGAGTCGGTCCAGACCTGGGTCCAGTTGGGGTCCTGCGACGGCGAGGCGCTGGCCGACGGGCTGGTGCTGGTCGGCGGGGTGGTCGTGGTGCCACCGCTGCCGAGGGCGACCTTGAACTCCCACAGCGAGTAGCCGTAGCCGCCGGGGCGGGCGGTGCCGTACATCCGGATGTACCGGCCGGCGCCCGTCACCGGGATGGTCTGCGTGCCGCCCGTGCCGGTGCTGGTCGAGTAGACGTCGGTCCAGCTGGTGGCGTTGTCGGAGACCTGGATCTGGAAGGCCTTGCCGTAGGCGCCCTCCCACTGCAGCACGACCTGGCAGATGTTCTGCTTGCTGCCGAGGTCGACCTGCAGCCACTGCGGGTCGCTGAACTGGCTGCTCCAGCGGGTGCCGGCGTCGCCGTCGACCGCGAACGAGGCCGCGGTGCCCGCGCCCTCGGCGCTCGAGGCGGTGGCGGTCTTGCCCTGCGCGGCGTTGGTCCCGGTGTTGCACGTGCCCGGGTTCGTGGTGCCGTCCAGGGAGCCGTACACCTTGAACTCGTACAGCGAGTAGCCGTAGCCGGTGCCGCGCTCGGTGCCGCTCAGCCGCACGTAGCGGCCGGTGCCGGAGACGTTGAGCGTCTGCGTGCCGCCGGCGCCCGTCGTGGTGGTGTAGATGTCGGTCCAGGTCGTGTCATTGCTCGACGTCTGGATCTTGAAGGACTTGCCGTAGGCGCCTTCCCACTGCAGCACGACCTGGCTGATGGTGGCGGGACCACCCAGGTCGATGCGGATCCACTGCGGGTCGCTCCACTGGCTGCTCCAGCGGGTGCCGGCGTTGCCGTCGTTGACGAAGCTGGCGGCCACGTCCGGCGCCTGGTCCGACGACGACGTGACGGGCTTGCCCTGCGAGATCAGGCTGTCGGCGGCGCGCGCGAACGGCGCGACCACGACAGCAATGGCGGCGACGACGGCAACGACCAGGGCGATGCGCCATCGCGAACTGAGCAGTCTCCGCCAGGCGGGGGCGGAAGCATGTGCCGGATGCACGTGAGCTCCTTGCTGAGGGGTGAGGAGGCGCGGGCGGGGGGATCTCTTTGGAGAGCGCTCTCCGATAGGTCGCAGTGTTGCCCCGCGGTTTCCCGTGTGTCAAGAGTCCTCGATTTCTTTGGTGGCATTTTGTCCGGTACGCGCAGAAGCGTGCTTCCTCGCACCTTGACACTCGGACACGCGACGTCGCAGTCTGGTCACACGGCTTGGAGAGCGCTCTCCAAGCCACCTATCTGTTGACGTACGGGGAAGTGGTGGTGGGTGTGAGCACGACAGCGGTGCAGACCGCGAAAGGCGTCCTGACGTTTCCCTCGGACTTCTGGTGGGGCGCGGCGACCGCGGCCTACCAGATCGAGGGCTCCGTGGACGTCGACGGCCGCACCCCGTCGATCTGGGACACCTTCGCCGCCCAGCCGGGCCGCATCGACAACGGCGACACCGGCGCCCGCACCACCGGGCACTACCAGCGCTACCGCGACGACGTCGCGCTGATGCGGGAGCTGGGGCTGTCCTCATACCGGTTCTCGATCGCGTGGCCGCGGGTCCGCCCCGCCGGCGGATCCGGGGTCAACGAGGCCGGCCTCGGCTTCTACGACCGCCTCGTCGACGAGCTGCTGGCCGCGGGGGTACGGCCCACCGCGACGCTGTACCACTGGGACCTGCCGCAGGAGCTCGAGGACGCCGGCGGGTGGACCAACCGGGACACGGCGCTGCGGTTCGGGGAGTACGCGGCGGCCGTCGCCGCCCGGCTCGGCGACCGGGTCGCGTTGTGGAACACGCTGAACGAGCCGTGGTGCTCGGCGTTCCTCGGCTACGGCAGCGGCGGGCACGCGCCCGGCCGGCGCGGCCACCTCAACGCCCTCGTCGCCACCCACCACCTGCTGCTCGCCCATGGCCTCGGCGTCGCGGCGCTGCGGTCCGCGGGGGTGTCCGGGCAGGTGTCGGTCGCGTTGAACGCCGGTGCCGTGCGCCCCTTCACCGACGCCCCGGGCGACCTTGACGCGGCACGACGGATCGACGGCCTGCTGAACCGGATCTTCTTCGAGCCGATCCTGCGCGGCTCGTACCCCGCTGACACGGTGGCCGATATTGCCGACATAACGGATATGTCGTATGTGCGTGCCGGCGACCTGGAGATCGTGTCGCAGCCGATCGACGCGGTGTGCGTGAACTACTACCAGCCGGATCTGGTCAGCGCCGCCACCGACGGCACGCTCGACGAGGGCACCCCCTACCCCACCGCGCAGCACGTCCGCTTCCACCCGACCCCGGGGCCCGTCACGCACATGGGCTGGTCCGTCGACCCGACCGGCCTGCGCGACCTGCTGCTGCGCATCCGCCGCGACTACGGCGACCGCCCGATCTACGTCACGGAGAACGGCGCCGCCTACGACGACCGCCCCACCCCCGACGGCTCGATCCACGACCCGGAGCGGATCGAATACCTGCGCGGGCACCTGGCCGCGGTGCACGAGGCCATCGCCGCCGGCGTCGACCTGCGCGGCTACTTCGCCTGGTCCCTGCTCGACAACTTCGAGTGGGCCTTCGGCTTCAGCCGCCGCTTCGGCCTCATCCACGTCGACTACGACACCCTCGCCCGCACCGTGAAGTCCTCCGGCCACTGGCTCGCCGAGGCGATCACCCGCAACGCCATCGACGCTCCGTAAGGGTTCAGGCGGCCAGCGCGAGTGGACGAGTGAGTGCTTGCGCGTGGCTCGTCGGTGCCGCTGTCCGTGAGCAACCCGAGGCTGCTTTTCGTACCATGGCGGAAACGAATGCCTCGGCAACGTAGGCGCGGACGGGCTGCCGGCGACCTTTGACCGTCAGGTCGCCCAGCGGGGAGACGACCAGGTCGGCGCCGACGGTGTCCCGCGTGGTGGCGCCGATGACGACCTGGCCCGGCTCGGCGACGGTCTGCAGCCGGGCGGCGACGTTCACGGCGTCACCCATGGCGTTGAACCCGCGCAGCAGCTCGCTGCCGATGTTGCCGACGAGGGCGTGGCCGGTGTTGAGGCCGATGCGGAACCTGGGCCAGTGCGGCTCCCGCGCGGCGACCGCGGTGACCGCGTCGCGCATGTCCAGTGCGGCGCGGACCGCCCGGGTGGCGTGGTCGCTCTGGCGGACGGGGGCGTTGAAGAGCGCGAGCAGCGCGTCGCCGACGAACTGCACGATCGTCCCGCCATTGTCCAGGACGCAGGGCACGGCGACGGCGTGGTAGGAGTTGAGCATCTCCACCAGGTCCGACGGTGAGCTGTCCTCGGCGAAGCCGGTGAAGCCACGCAGGTCCGCGAACAACGCCGTGACCTGCACGATCTGGCCGCCTAGCGCGGCGCGGGCCGGGTCCTCCAGCAGCGAGGCGGCGACGTCGGGCGACAGGTACTGCCGCAGCAGCCGCGTCGCGGGGTCTGCGCGGGCCGCGGGGGCTGCCGGGTCGCCGCGCTCCGTCGGGCGTAGGAACCGGGTCAGCAGCGTGCGCACCGTCGTCATGGCACCTACCTCACCAGCCGGTGGGAGGATCTTGAAGGGTGGCGCCACCAGGCGGCACCGTCGTGCCAGCACCACCGCGTCAGGCGGTGGCGCGCCCGTCAGGCGGTGGCGCGGCGCCGCACGCTGACGAAGAACGTCTCGATCCGGCGCACGACGTGCATCAGGCTGGCGAAGTCGACGGGTTTCGCAATGTACGTGTCGACCCGCAGCTCGTGGCTGCGCAGGAAATCCTCCTCGGCCCTGGAGCTGGTGAGCACGACCACCGGGATGTCGTTGAGCGCCGGGTCGGCGTGGATCACCTCGAGGACCGCGCGACCGTCGACGCCGGGCAGGTTGAGGTCCAGCAGCACGATGTCGGGCCGCGGCGCGCCCGCGTGCTCGCCCTCCTGGCGCAGGAACCGCAGCGCCTCGGCGCCGTCGGTGCAGACGGACAGCCGGTTGGACACCTTGTGGTCGGCGAACGCCTCGCGGGTGATGAGCACGTCTCCCGGGTCGTCCTCGACCAGCAGGATCTCGATCGGCACGCCATGGGGCGCATCGTCCACGGTGCTCATCGAGGATCCTCCCACCAGCATGTCCCGGCCCAACGATAGCGCCTGGCGCAAGACCGGCTACGGTCATACCGCTACCCACGAAGTGGAGACAGTCGGATGGCGTTCTCGATCTCGACGTTCAATGGGCACAGCGTGGTCCGGGCGGACGGCGAACTCGACGTCAGCACCGCGCCGCAGCTGCGCCAGACGATCACCACCGCGCTCGACGAGAGCGGCGGCAAGCTGATCGTCGACCTGACCGCGGTCACGTTCATGGACTCCACGACCCTCGGCGTGCTCATCGGCGCCCACAACCGGGTCCGCGAGACCGGCGGGGCCCTCGGCCTGGTCTGCCCGGACGACAAGATCCGCCGGGTGTTCCGGATCACCGGCCTGGACAACGTCTTCACGCTGTACGACACCGTCCCCGACGCGGCCACCGCGCTGACCTGACGGCTTCGGTCTGGCACGATCGGGGGGTGGAGCGTTCACCTGCCGCCGGTTGCGAGGCCTTCCGCGAGGCGCTGTCGGCGCGCCTCGACGGCGAGGCCGAGCCGATCGACGCCGCCCTGACCGACGCGCACCTGCTGCGCTGCGCCGGGTGCCGCACGTGGCATGCCGACGCGGCGTCGGCCACCCGGCTGTTCCGGGTCCGCCAGGTGCCCGCCCAGCCGGCCGGCTCGGACGACCTCCTCGCCGCACTCGACGCCCACGGTGTCCTTCCCGCCGCAGTGGTACCGCCAGCGCAACGGCGGTTCGCCGGCACAGTGCGCCGGTGGTTCGCCGGCGTCGCGGGGCGGCGGGCGCTGGTGGTGGGGTTGCGGGTGCTGCTCGGCGGGTTCGGCGCGGCCCAGTTCGTCCTCGGGATCGCCCAGGTCACCAACGCCGCCACCGCCACCGAGCTGCACGGCAACGGCTCGGGACACCTGTGGCACGAGTCCGCCGCCTGGAACGTCGCCATCGGCGCCGGTTTCGGCTGGATCGCCAGCCGCCGCGGCCGCCCGGCCGGCGCGCTGCCCATGCTGACGGCGTTCGTCGCCCTGCTCGCCCTGCTCAGCGTCAACGACGTCCTCGCCGGCCGGGTCGAGACGGCGCGGCTGCTCAGTCATGGGTTCGTCCTGGCGGGGTACGCGATCGTCGTCGCTCTCACCCGCCCGGCCCTCGACCCGGGCCGCCCGCCGTCGCGCCTGCCTTCGTCTCCGTCTTCCCGCGGTGACGGCATCGGTGGCGGCGACGGCGGTGCTTCCCCGCGGGGGCGGCTGCGGCTCGTTCCGGGTCAGGCGACCGCCCGCATCACGGACCGGGACGCCGCCTGAGCCTGCTAGTGCGGGCGTTCGTCGAGCACGCGGCGCATCTTGCCGGCGGAGCGTTCCACGCCGCCCGGGTCCAGCACGAGGGCCGTCACCGTCACCCCGACGACGTCCTTCACCAGGGACTCCAGGCGCGCCCCGGCCGCCGGGGCGTCGTCGGCGTGGGTGTCCGGCCGGCGTTCGACCCGCACCGTGAGCGTGTCGAGGCGGTCGGGCCGGGTCAGCACGCACTGGAAGTGCGGGGACAGGGCCGGCACGCGCAGGAGCAGCTCCTCGATCTGGGTGGGGAACACGTTCACACCACGGACGATCATCATGTCGTCGGTGCGTCCGGTGATCCGCTGCATGCGGCGCATCGTGCGGGCGGTGCCGGGCAGCAGCCGGGTGAGGTCGCGGGTCCGGTACCGGATGACCGGCATCGCCTCCTTCGTCAGCGACGTGAGCACCAGCTCGCCGACCTCACCGTCGGGCAGGACCGCGCCGGTCACCGGATCGATGATCTCGGGATAGAAGTGGTCCTCCCACAGGTGCAGTCCGTCCTTGGTCTCGGCGCACTCCACGGCGACGCCGGGACCCATCACCTCGGACAGGCCGTAGATGTCGACGGCGTGCATGTCGAGGCGCGACTCGATCTCGGTGCGCATGTCGCCGGTCCACGGCTCGGCGCCGAGGATGCCGACGGACAGTGACGTCGCGGCCGGGTCGATCCCCTGCCGGTGCATCTCGTCGACGATCGCGAGCAGGTACGACGGGGTCACCATGATGACGTCCGGGCGGAAATCCTGGATGAGCATGACCTGCCGTTCGGTCATGCCGCCGGAGACGGGCACCACGGTGCAGCCGAGCCGCTCGGCGCCGTAGTGGGCGCCGAGGCCGCCGGTGAAGAGGCCGTAGCCGTACGCGACGTGCACCACGTCGCCGGGGCGGCCACCGGCGGCGCGGATCGAGCGGGCCATGAGCGTGGACCAGGTGTCGATGTCGCGGGCCGTGTACCCCGCGACGGTGGGGCGCCCGGTGGTGCCGGAGGAGGCGTGGACCCGCACCACCCGCTCCCGCGGCACGGCGAACATGCCGAACGGGTACTGCCGCCGCAGGTCCTCCTTGGTGGTGCACGGAAACGCGGCGAGATCGGTCAGCGTGTGCAGGTCGTCCGGGTGGACTCCGGCCGCGTCGAACGCGGAACGGTAGTGCGGCACCCGCTCGTACACCGTGCGCAGTGTCTCGCGCAGGCGTCCGAGTTGCAGGCTGGTCAGCTCGTCCCGGGAGGCAGTCTCGACCGGATCGAGGGCGGCGGGGTCGACGTCGATGTCGCGCACTCCCGCATCCTGCCGCATCCCACCGTTGACCGGCATCCGACGCGTGTCGAGGCTCACCACTCATTCAGCTGCGGTGATCTTTCTGAATCGATACAGTAGACGCAGGACCACACCAGATGAAGGAGTCAACCGATGGCCACCCAGACCACCGCGAGCCGGGTTCGCAACGCTGTGACCAGCCGCGTCGAGGCACGTCGCGCACGGCGTACCCTCGCGCGGGAGATCGCCGCATACCGGACGCCGGCCGAGCGCCTGGAGCTCGACCTGATCCTCGGCCGGCACACCGCCGAGGAGACCCGCGTGATCGACGAGATCCTGCGCTCCCAAGCCGCCTCCGAGCGGTCGACCTTCCAAGCCCTGCGGGTCGACCAGACCTAATGCACGCCCTGAACGAGGGGGAGTCCGCTCCCCCTCGCATTTAGGTCCATGCTGTACCTACTAGTATGTACAGCATGGACACCGCCGAACGCCTCGTCGAGAGCACCCGCGAGCTGCTGTGGGAACGCGGGTACACCGGCACCAGCCCCCGCGCCATCCAGGAACGCGCCGGCGCGGGCCAGGGAAGCATGTATCACCACTTCCGCGGCAAGCCGGACCTCGCCGCGACCGCCATCCAACGCACCGCCGACGACCTGCGCACCCGCGCCGGCACACTGCTGGACGCCCCGGGCAGCGCGGTCGAGCGGATCACCGCGTACCTGACCCGCGACCGCGACGTCCTGCGCGGCTGCCCCGTCGGCCGCCTCACCCAGGACCCCGACGTCCTCGCCGACCCCACGCTGCACACCCCGGTCACGGAGACGTTCGCCTGGCTCTGCGACCACCTGTCTGCGGTCCTGTCCGAAGGCCGAGCCACCGGCGAACTGCCGGAAACCATCGACCCGGACGACACCGCCGCCACGATCGTCGCCACCCTGCAGGGCGGCTACGTCCTGGCCCGCGCGGCAGGGTCCAGAGAGCCGTTCGACCGCGCGATCCGCGGCGCCCTCGGCCTGCTCCGAACGGCGGCCGCCTGATGCTCGCGATGCAGTACTCGCTGACCCTGCCCGCCGACTACGACATGCACATCATCCGCGCCCGCGTCCGCCGCAACGGCCACGCCCTCGACGACCGCGCCGGCCTGGCCCTGAAGGCATACCTGATCCGCGAACGCGGCGTGGCCGGCTCCCAGACCAACCAGTACGCCCCGTTCTACCTGTGGAACTCCCCCGCCGCGATGACGCATTTCCTGATCGGCGGCGGCGGCTTCCAGAACATCGTCCGCGACTTCGGCCGCCCGCCGGTCTCCCAGTGGACGGGTATCGGGGTCGTCCGCGGCGGCGCGAGTGGTCCCCCGATGGCCGCGTCGCGACAGATCACCGCCCTGCCACAGCCATCCCAGGGCGACGCAGCGGTGTCGATCGACGACGCCCTCGCGGATCTGGCCGCCCTCGCCGACCACCCCGAGGTGCACACGGCGGCGCTGGCCTTCGACCCGAGAGACTGGCACCTGGTGCGCTTCACGCTCTGGCGCACCGAGGTGCCGACCGACGAACCAGTTGACGAACGCTACGAGGTCCTCCACCTGTCAGCTCCGGAGCTGGACGCATGAATCGCCGGACACCGCGAGCAATTCGACTTGCACAGTGAAGGGTGGCGAGCCGGCTGCGGCCGCCACCCTCCGTTACCCCTTTATGTGAACTGGAAATCTCCCGCCGCAACCCCCGCGGCAAAGACATCCCAATCCTCGCGCGACACACGAAGCACCTCGCCGGGCTTCCGTGAGTTGCGAATGAATACCTCCGAACCGGCTTCTGCAACCTCGACACAATTGACCGAATCGCACAGGCAGCTCTTCCGCCAGTTCGCCTTCTGGGGTTCGTGCACTATCTGTTCCTTCCTTTTCCGCGCTCCGATTTGGCGCGAGGTTCATGTCCCCAGGCCATAGTGTGCCTATGAGTAACGTTCCAAATTCGCGCGGATTGCCGCATGCTGCGCCTCGACCGCGCTCAGTGTGGCATCTTCCGTCAGGCAGCGTTTCCACATCTGGTCGAACTTCGCCCGGTGCTGCTGTACCGTCTCGGAACGCTCGACGACGCCCTCGGAGAGACCCTCGCGGTAGAGAAACGAGGTCTCGCCGACGACGTCATACAGGACGAACGCGCCGTAGAAAAGGGACACCGATTCTTCCTTCGGCAGCAACCGCACGCACACATCGGGCCGGCGCGCCGATTCTGTCAACGCCTTGAGTTGCCGGGCCGTGACGTCGGCACCGCCGATGATCCGCTGCAACAGGAATTCATCCAAGATGACGATGTGCATCGGGCGGGAGGAACGCTTGTCCAGATTCTCCTGACGGAGCATTCGAAGGTCGACCCTTGCCGCCCGTGACTCTGCCGACGAACTCGCGAACGCAGCGTCGATGACGGCCGCCGCGTACTCACGGATCTGCAGTAGGCCGGGAAACGCAGCGAACTGGAACGACCGGATCGCGGTCGCCTCGCTCTCGAGCTGGACCAGTTGCCGCAGCGTGCTGTCCAGGTACGGACGAAACTCGGGCCGGTCCCACCAGCCCCGGACTCGTGACAGCCGGGCGTCTTCAAGCAGGCGGGCAGCCTCGCGCTCGTCGCGGAAATCGAGCAACCGCAGCAGCGCCTGAAGGTCTGTCCTGGAGATCGTGACTTCGCCGGTCTCGATACGGTTGACCTTCGAGATCGACCACGACAGCTCCTCGGCGACCTGGCCCTGGGTGCGGCCGGTCGCCTCCCGGATTCTCCGGATGGCCAGCCGGAGGCGTCGCCGCGCTCCGGCCGGTGAGTCACCTGTCGTCATCTGATCGGGTCGCCCCCGGATGTCGGTGCTCCAGCGGTACCGCAAACTGCCGTACCGCAGTTGAGCGTGGCACCGAAACGACGCTCTTGCAAGAGCCGCTATCTCGCTGTGTCCTCATACCATTCGATCGCGCGTTGCAAGGCACGCCTGACCTGTCCGAACTCAACGGGGTCGGACGTGAAGTACAAACAGATCTCTGCCCCGGAGCACATCGCCATAAGGCCATATAGCGGCAATGATGGTCCGATCTTGGACCGCACCATCAGCGTAGCGGTGACACCGACGACCAGCAGCGGAAAGGCCCAATCGACTGCGCGATCCGGGCTGGCCGCGAGCAGGGCGGCCAAAGCGGCCGGCGCGCCACAGCCGAAGATTCGCACCGGAACGCGGCCGCGGGAAGCACCGGGTATCACCACCCACACCGACGTGAGATCGCCCAGCTCGTGAATGACCGGGTCCGGACTCAGCACCTGAAATGATCGGTGGGTGATACACACGGTATTGCTGCGATAGAAGGTCGGCATCGGACTCCCCCCAGGCGGCACCGGGCGATGCTGGATTTGAACGGCGGCACGGCTCCTGCCGTCACTCGGAGTATCGGCGGCAATATCGCTAGATCGCCATGTGCAATCTGCGGTAAGGCACCTTGGATGCGAAGTCGCCAAGCATCAGATATGTGAACAAAAACCGAAAATTCAGCAACGCCTATCAATGAAAAACACCGATATGGCGGCGGGCCCAGCTGAGGTACGGCTGATTGCGTTACGTCAGTCCGCCTGCGGCCGGCGGAGGCGCGGGACTGGGGGATGAGGTTGGGTTGCGGCGGTGCGGGCCCAGGTGACCAGACCATCGGCATCGATCCCGTGCGGGACCGGGTGCTGGGCCGCGATGCGGTCGGCGGCGCGCTCCAGGAGGCGTTGCGCTCCGGTGGCGTTGCCGCGGTGCAGGTGGGTCAGACCGACGGCGAGCTGCGCCAGACCCCGCCAAAGCTCGCGCTCCTCAGGTGGGGCACTCTTCCACGCCGCCTCCAGGACCTCGTGAGCGTGGAAGGGGCGGCCCTCGTCGAGCAGTGACTGCGCCTGGGTGAGGGCAGAGGACGGGGTGACCTCCAGGTCGTCGGGCATTGTCGGTACGCCGGGGGCGCCGTACGGCAGTGGGCGGCCCAAGCCGTCGCGCGGGCGGGCGTTGCGTGCCCTGCCAGTGGTGTCGCGGTCCCGTTCCACGTCTCCAACGTAGTACCAGGCCCACTGTTCCTGTTCGATGTCCGGCATGATGTACGGCGTGACGCAATGGGAGTATGCACGACTGGAGTACCGGGCCGCCGGGACGCTGGGCACGGACAAGTTCGAGGACTGGGACGCGGTGTTCCACTACCCGGGTGGGGTGCAGCGGTGGGGCACCGATGAGCGGTTCAACGACCTGCGGCATCTCAACCGCGCCGGTGCTGAGGGCTGGCAGGCATACGACCGCGCCGCGTTGGTCATCGGGCAGCCGCACCGGTTGCATGCCATCACCTACTCCCTGCGCCGGCCGATCCAGCGCTAGTGGCGTTCCCCGATGACGCTCTCGCCGAGCACTGGGGGTTGCAAGGCGCTGACGTGCGCCCGCACCACGGCGGGATGAACTCCGCGACCTGGTTCGTCAGTGCTGACCGGCGACGGTACGTCGCGAAGGCGGCCAGCGGCTGGTTCCCCGGCGGCATCGCCGTTGCCGACGCCCTGGCCCGGTGCGGGTTCCCCAGCGGCGCGCCGGTGCGCACCACGGACGGGCGGCTGACGGTCCAGATCGACGGGGACGAACACCTCGCGCTGCTCACCTTCGTTGCCGGGGAGCCGTTGACCGCGGCCGACCAGCACGCGATCGGCGTCACCCTCGCCGAGGTCCACCGCTTGCTGCGCGACGTCACCGTCGAGGGCGAGGTCGCGATGGACTGGGTCGACCCCGACGCCGCGCACCTCGGGCTGCGGCCCTGGCTGCGCGGCGCGGTCACCACAGCAGTGCGCGACCTCGCGGAGGCCGGACCGCTCACCAGCGGCCTCCTGCACGCCGACCCGGCACCGGAGGCGTTCATCGGCGGCGGGCTCATCGACTGGGGCGTTGCCATGCGGGGGCCGCTCTTGTACGACGTCGCCTCCACCCTCATGTACCTCGGCGGCGACGGGGAGACGTTCCTCGCCACGTATCTGGAAGCCGGCATCGTCGCCGAAGAGGAGCTGCGCAGCGCACTGCCGGTGCTGCTGCGGTTCCGCTTCGCGGTGCAGGCGGACTACTTCGCGCGGCGGCTCGCGACCAACGACCTGACGGGCATCGCCGGCGCCGCGGAGAACGAGCAGGGGCTCGAGCACGCGCGGGTGGGCCTGCACAGGTAGAACACAGCCACCTGCCACGTGGAACCCAGGCGGCGCTTCAACACTCGGGACAGCAAGAACGTCGCCAGTGGAGGGAGCACACCGTGGATCGGGCACAGGGGCTACGACGTGCGACAGGGCTCACCGGCCTGCTCGCCGCGTTCGGGGTGGCGGGGTCGCTCGCGGTGGCGACGGTCGCGTACGCCGCCCGCAACAACGACCAGAGCACCGGCGGCGACACGACAACCACCATCGACGGCGGCGCAAGCAGCAGCAGCGACAACGGCTCGGCGTGGCCGCAGCTGGGCAGCGACGACGGGGGCAGCGACAGCGGCACCGGCGCCAGCGGTGGCGGTGGCGACGCCACGTCCGGCGGATCCTGACATGCCCGCCGTCGAGCATCTCCCCCTCGTCGACGGTGCCGCCCAATGGGAAACCTGGGGCACCACCGCCCGCATCGTCGTCACCGATCCTGCGGCGCTGCCGGAGGCCGAGGATGTGGTACGCGCCGAGCTCGCCGCCGTCGACCTGGCGTGCAGCCGGTTCCGTGCCGACGCCGAGCTGCACCAGGTCCATCGCGCGGAAGGCCGGCCCGTCGAGGTCAGCGAGCTGCTCGCCGAGCTCGTCGCGGTCGCGCTGCGGGCCGCGCGGGACACCGGCGGGGACGTCGACCCGACCGTCGGCGCGGCGATGTCCGGGCTCGGCTACGACCGGGACTTCGCCGCGATCGGGCCGGAGGTCCACGTCGGACCGGCGCGGCTCATCGTGTACCCGACCGCAGACTGGCGCCACGTGAAGCTTCGGCAGCGGCGGCTCACCGTGCCACCCGGCGTGACCCTCGACCTCGGCGCGACCGCGAAGGCGTGGACCGCGGACCGGTGCGCGCGGCTCGCCGCGGCGGCCACAAGGAACAGCGCGGCCACAAGGAAAATCACAGACACAGGCGTCGGCGTGCTGGTCTCGCTCGGCGGCGACATCGCGACCGCCGGACCGGCTCCCGCCGGCGGGTGGCGGGTCCTCGTCCAGGACCGGCCGGGCGAGCCCGGGTGCACGGTGCGCCTGCCGGGCGGCGCCGCCCTCGCCACGTCGAGCACGATCAGCCGGCAGTGGCCCGGCCCGGACGGGTTGCTGCACCACATCCTGGACCCACGGACCGGGATGCCGGCGTCACGGGAGTGGCGGACCGTGTCCGTCGCCGCCCGCAGCTGCGTGCACGCCAACACCCTCAGCACCGCCGCGATCGTGCGGGGGCGGGCGGCGCACGGGTGGCTGGCCCGGCAGGGAGCGCCGGCGCGACTCGTGTCGCAACGGCGCCAGGTGTACGCCACTGCGGGGTGGCCGGCGTGAACGACGCCCTGTGGTACCTCGCGCGCGGCACCGGCGTCACGTCGCTGGTGCTGCTGACGGTGGTGGTCGCGTTGGGGATCGCGAACCGGGTCGGCCGGCCGGCGTTCGGGCTGCCGCGTTTCGGTGTCGCGCTCGTACACCGCGACGCCGCGCTGCTGGCGGTCGGGTTCGTCCTGGTGCACGTGGTCAGCCTGTTCTTCGACGTGTACGCGCAGCTGGAGCTCTTCGACCTGATCGTGCCGTTCGGCGCGACCTACAGTCCGATGTGGACGGGACTCGGGACCGTCGCCGTGGACCTGCTGATCGCGCTGGTCGGGACGAGCCTCCTGCGGCACCGGCTGGGGCTGCGGGCGTGGCGGGTGACGCATTGGCTGGCCTATGCGTGCTGGCCGGTCGCGTTCGCGCACGCCCTCGGCGCCGGCTCGGACGTCGGCACGTGGTGGCTGCGGAGCGTCGCCGGCGCCTGCCTGGCCGCGGTCCTCGCCGCTGTCGCCTGGCGACTGTCCACAAGCGAGCGCCGTACCGTCCTCAGTGGAGGTTCCCGATGACCACGGTCCTGGCCGCCGGGCGGCTGCTCGGCGCCGGCCACGCCGGCCTGCGGGCGCACGCCGGCGCGCACGGCCCGCTGCCGGGGCTGCCGCCCGAGGTGCTGATCGGCGCCGTCCGGGACGCCGGGCTCACCGGGCACGGCGGCGCGGGGTTCCCGACGCACCTGAAGCTGGCCGCGGTGCGCGGGCACGCCGGCGGGCGGCGGACGCCGGTGGTCGTCGGCAACGGTGCCGAGGGCGAACCGGCCAGCGCCAAGGACCGCACGCTGCTGGAGCGCGCACCGCACCTGGTGCTGGACGGGCTGCAACTGGCCGCGGCGGCGGTCGGGGCGGCGAAGGCATACCTGTATGTGCGGCAGGCGACGGCCGGGCAGCTGGTGCGGGCCGTCCAGGAGCGGCGGGCGGCGGGATGGGATCGGGCGGCGGTGGTCGTACACCATGCGCAGGAGGCATTCCTGTCCGGTGAGGAGTCGGCGGTGGTGTCGGCCCTGAGCGGCGGGCGGGCGGTGCCTCGGGACAAGCTGCGCCGGGTCACGGAGTCCGGGGTGGGCGGTGCGCCGACGCTGGTGCAGAACGTGGAGACCCTGGCGCACCTGGCCCTCGTCGCCCGGCACGGCGCGGGATGGTTCCGGCACGTGGGCACGGCGCGGGAGCCGGGGACGTTCCTGGCGACGGTGTCGGGCCCGGTGGCGGCGCCCGGCGTCCACGAGGTGCCGCACGGGGTTGCCCTCGGGGAGCTGCTCGCGGCAGCCGGCGGGCCGGTCGCGCCGCTGCGGGCGGTGCTCGTCGGTGGCTTCCACGGCGCCTGGGTGCCCGCTCCCCTCGCCGGCGTGCCGATGAGCCGGGAAGGGCTGGCACCGTACGGGGCATCGCCCGGCGCCGGGGCCGTCATCCCCTTAGCCGCCGGCCAATGCGGCATCGCCAGGACCGCGCGGATCGTCGGGTACCTCGCCGGGGCGGGCGCGCAGCAGTGCGGGCCGTGCCTGAACGGCCTCCCGCGGCTGGCGGCGAGCATGGCGGCCCTGGCGAGGATGGCGGGCGACCGGGACCTGCCGGCGGGCGTGGCCCGGCTGGCGGCGCTGGTGCACGGCCGCGGTGCCTGCGGCCACCCCGACGGCACGGTCCGCCTCATCCGGTCCGCGATGACGGTGTTCGCCGACGACGTGACCGCCCACCTGCACGGCACCTGCCTGGAAGGAGCCCGGCGATGACCGCCCCGCACGGCACCTGCCTGGAAGGAGCCCAGCGATGACCGGCCTGCACGGCACCCGCCCGGAAGGAAGTCGGCGATGACCGCGCTGCACGTCGACTGGACCGCCTGCGACGGGCGGGGGCACTGCACCGAACTCCTGCCCGAGCTGCTCACGCCGGACGAGTGGGGGTACCCCCGCAGCACCGACGGCAGCAAGGAGCCCGAGGTTCCGCCCGGCCTGCTCCCCCATGCCCGGCGGGCCGTCCAGCACTGTCCGCGGCTCGCCCTGCACCTGACGCGGCGGTAGCTCAGATCGAGCGCATGCACCACACGGCCTTGCCGTCGACCGTGGGGCGGGTGCCCCACCGGTCGCACAGCGAGGACACCAGCTGCAGCCCGCGGCCGTGCTCGTCGTCGGGGGTCGGGCGCTGCTTGCGGGGCAGGTACGTCGCGGTGTCGTGCAGCTCCAGCACGACGTGGGTGCCGCCGTTGCGCAGCCGCAGCTGGATCGGCGGGCGGCCGTGCAGGACGGCGTTGGCGGCCAGCTCGCTCACCACGAGGACCAGGTCGTCGATGACCCGGGACGGGACGTTCCACCGGCGCAGCGTGGTGCTGACGAGCTGGCGGGCGGTCCGCACGGCCCGCTCCTCGGCGGGGATGTCGTGGATGACGGACTGCTCCTCGCCGGGCTCGGCGACGACCCGGGCGAGCAGGACGGTGATGTCGTCGTCGGGGCCGTCGGGCAGCAGCGCGGCGACGAGCCGGTCGGGCACGTCCGCGAGCGGGCCGGCGAGCTCACCGGCCGAGCCCCCGGCGATCGGGCCGGTGATGGTGCTGACGTGGGCGGCGAGCGCGTCGATGCCGGTGTCGAGGTCCCGGTCGCGGTGTTCGACGAGTCCGTCGGTGTACAGGGTGAGCAGCGCCCCCACGGGCAGCTCGACGCGCTCCTCGGTGAGGGTCAGCGGGCCGGTGCCCAACGGCGGGCCGGAGACGGCGAGGTGCCGCACGGTGCCGCCGGGGAGCAGCAGCAGCGGCGGGAGGTGCCCGGCGTTGGCGTAGGTGAGGCTGCGCTCGCCCGGGTCGTAGACGGCGTAGACCACGGTGACGATCTGGTCCTCGCGCAGGTCCCGCACGACACCGTCGAGGAACTCCAGGACGTCGGCGGGCGGCAGGTCCAGCCGCGCGTAGGCACGGACCGCGGCGCGCAGCTGGCCCATGACGGCGGCGGCGGGGACACCGCGGCCCATGACGTCGCCCATGACGAGGGCGGTGCGGTCGGCGCCGAGCTCGATGACGTCATACCAGTCGCCGCCGACCTGGGTGCCGGCGACGCCGGGCCGGTAGTAGGTGGCGACCTCCAGGTGCTCGGGGTCGAACGTGAGCGGCGGCATGAGGCTGCGCTGCAGCTCGTCGGCGATGCGGTGCTCGCGGGCGGCGGCCTCCTGCAGGCCGCTGGCGGCGGCGAGGGCCTGCTCGGCGCGGCGCTGCTCGGTGACGTCCTGGTTGGAGCCGCGCAGCCGGACCGGGGCGCCGGTGGCGTCGCGTTCGAGCTCGCCGATGGTGTGGAAGACCCGCAGGGTCCCGTCGGGGTGATACACCCGGACCTCGTAGTCCAGCGGCTCGCCGGCGATCGCGGCGGCCATCGCCGCGTCCACGAGCCCGCGGTCGTCGGGGTGGAGCCGGGCGTCGCCGGCGGCGCGGGCGGCCGGGTCGAGCAGGTCCGCCGCGGTCATGCCCATCTGGCGCAGGAACTCCTCGGAGCCGTGCACGTCGCCGGTGGCGAGGTCCAGCTCCCAGCTGCCGACGGAGGCGAGGCGCTGCGCCTGGTCCAGCAGCTCGCGGCTGCGCTGCAGCTCGTCGCGGGTGCGACGGACCCGGTCGAACTCGAGGTTGGCCCGGACCCTCGCGCGCAGCTCCCGCGGTGAGAACGGCTTGATGAGGTAGTCGTCGGCGCCGGCGTCGAGCCCTTCGACGGTCGCCTCGTCGCCGGCCCGGGCCGACAGCATGATGATCGGCAGGTGCGCGGCGGTGCTGTCCGCGCGCAGCGCGGCGACCAGGCCGAAGCCGTCGAGCTCCGGCATCATCACGTCGGTGAGGACGAGGTCGGGCTGGGTGTCGTGCAGCAGCCGCAGCGCGGTGACGCCGTCGGTGGCCTCCACCACCTGGTAGTCGGCCTCCAGGATGGTGCGGATGTGGTCGCGCATGTCGGAGTTGTCGTCGACGACCAGGACCGTCGGCGCGGTGGACCGCACCGGCGTGACGGCCGCCGGCGTCGGGGTGCTCCACCGCTCGACCTCGGCCAGGAAGCCGGGCACGATCCGGTCCGCGGCGGCGGGCCGGTCGTCGGGGTCGCCCGCCGCGCGCTCGGCGCCGCCGTTCGGGTGCCCTGCCGCCTGCTGCTGGTTGCCGAACGGCAGCCGGACCGTGAACGTGCTGCCGACGCCCGGCGCGCTGCGGACGCCGACCGAGCCGCCGTGCAGCGCGGTCAGCTCGGCGACGAGCGCCAGGCCGATGCCGGAGCCCTCGTGGGTGCGGGACCGGGTGCCCATGATGCGGTGGAACCGGTCGAAGAGATTGGCCTGGTCGGCCGGGTCGATCCCGGCGCCGGTGTCGGTGACGCTGAGCTCGGCGGTGCCGTCGACGGCCGCGACCCGGACCGTGATCGACCCGTCGAAGGTGAACTTCAACGCGTTGGACAGCAGGTTCAGCGTGATCTTCGCCCACATCTCGCGGTCGGCGAGGACGGGCCGGGGCAGCGGCGGGCAGTCCACGACGAACTGCAGTCCCGCCCGCTGGACGGCGGCACCGAACATGTCGGCCAGCTCGGCCGTGACCGCGGCCAGGTCGAGCGGCTCGAACCGGGGCTCGACCTTGCCGGACTCCAGCTGCGAGAAGTCCAGCAGCGTGTTGACCAGCTTCAGCAGCCGCTCGGCGTTGCGGTGCACGACCTCGACGCGTTCGCGCTGCGCCGGCGGCAGCGGCGCGGCCTGGTCGGCCAGCGCGTCCTCGGCCGGGCCCAGCAGCAGGGTGAGCGGCGTGCGGAACTCGTGGCTGACGTTGGTGAAGAACGCCGTCTTCGCCCGGTCGAGCTCGGCGAGGGACTCCGCGCGGCGGCGCTCGGCCGCGTAGGCGCGGGCCGTGCCGATCCGCGCCGCGAGCTGCCCGGCGATCAGGTCGACGAAGCCGGCGTACGCGGCGTCGAAGGGCCGGTAGCGGTTGAGGCCGACGGCGAGGAACCCATACGGCCGGCCACCGCCGGGCGCCGGCAGCGGGACGAGCCGCACCTCGGTGGGTGGCTCCTCCCACGCGCCGGTGGGAAGGTCGGTGTAGCCGCCGAGGGTGAGCGGCACGCCTCGGGCCAGCTCGGTGACGGGCCAGAACGGCTCGGCGTCCGGGTCGAGGACGTCGGGCGCCACCTGGGCCCCGGCCGGCACGCCGGTCCGGCAGGCGAGATGGGCCGTGTCGCCGTCGTCGTCGAAGAGGTAGGTGAGGGTGAACGGCAGGTCGTCGGTGCGGCCGGCGAGGTGCCGGGCGGCGGTGGCGAAGACGCTGTCCTCGGTGACGCCATCCCGGTCGCCGCCCTCGGCGTCGGCGCCGAGGTCGCGCAGGGTCGCCATGCGCCGCTCGCCGATGACCCGGTCGGTGTCCTCGCTGACCACGCAGAGCATGCCGGCGATGACGCCGTCGTCGTCGGTGAGCGGGCTGTAGGAGAACGTGTGGTAGGTCTCCTCGGTGTAGCCGCTGCGGCTGAGGAACAGGCGCAGCGCCACGTCCCAGGTGGCGGTGCCGGTCGCCATGACCGCGTCGATCCGGGGGCCGATCTCGGGCCAGATCTCGGCCCACACGTCGCGGGCCGGCTTGCCCAGCGCCCACGGGTACTTCTTGCCGAGGGTGTCGCGCCGGTAGGCGTCGTTGCAGAAGAACGTCAGGTCGGGGCCCCATGCCAGCCACATCGAGAACCGCGAGCCGAGCAGGATGCGCACGACCGAGCGCAGGCTCTGTGGCCAGTCCGTGGGCGGGCCAAGGGGAGTCGCCGCCCAGTCGACCGCGCCGAGGTCACGACCCACCTCGGAATCGTCGGTCATCGACCAGGCCGCTTCACCCACCCGACCAGCGTACGCAGTGCGGCGGGTTTGCCGCGACGCTGAGTGGGCGCGCCCTGCGGCGGTGCCCAGTGCGCCACCGGTGGCGCGGCCGCCCCCGTTCGCATCAGCCGCACCGCCGATGGCGAACCAGCTGCGGGAATGTGAGGATGACCGTGCCCTCCATCCGATCGTATATGATTGTGTGGGCGCCGCCCCCTGTCAAGACTGGAACTCGCACGTGCAGCCTGAGCACAGCAGCAACGGGCCGTCCGGGCCCTCGAAGCATGAGTTCGCGTATCGCCGGATTCGGCAGTGCATCCTCGACGGCCGATATCAGCCCGGGCACCGGCTGGTGCTCAGCGCCCTGGCTCGGGAGCTCGACGTCAGCCCCGTGCCGGTGCGGGAGGCGATCCGCCGCCTCGAGGCCGAAGGGCTCGTCAGTTTCGAGCGCAACGTGGGCGCCCGGGTGGCCACGCTCGGCGACGACGACTGGGTACAGCTCGTGGAGATGCTGGCGCTGATGGATGGTTACGCGTTCGCGGCCGCGGCGCCGCACATGACCGCGGAGCGGATCGGGACCGCCAGGGGGCTCAACGCGCAGTTGCGGCTCGAGCAGACCCAGGACCGGGTCATGGCGCTGCACCGGGAGTTCCACCGCACGATCTACGGCTGCTGCGGCAACCGGCACGTGATCGAGGCCCTGGAGTGGATCTGGGACCGCATCGACGCGTCGCGGGTCCTGGCGTCGCTGTATCCGCGGCTGCGGGTGCGGGCCGCGGTCGACGAGCACGACGCGCTGCTGGACCTGCTGGAGCGGGGCGAGGACGACGCCGCACGGCTGGAGTCGTGCGCCCGGGAGCACAACCTGAACACGATCCGCGCGATCCGGTCGGCCGGCGCCGCGGGATAGGCGGCCGGGCCACGGAGGAACCTGGCCGGGATGTGAACGTGCCCGGACATTAAGAAGACCGGCATCCACGGGGGAAGATGCCGGTCTCGCGTTCAACTATACGACGCCCACACGTTTCCCGCCAGTGGGCACTTCGGCGGAAGGCTCCTCCCGCGATCCGGCCGGTGCCTTCGGGTTGCGCAGCCCGTGCGGCAGGGTCGGCTCGCTGGCGGCGATCTCGACCTCGATGAGGCTGGTCTCGTGCCGCTCGGCGGCGTAGGCGGCGTGCCCGCCCCGCAGCCCGAAGAGCCGCTTCGACAGCAGGATGTAGAGCACGGCGACGATGTTGACCAGGAGCGCGCCGATCCGCAGCCAGGTGACCTTCTCCGACAGCTCGAAGATCTCCACCGGCAGGCCGAGGGACGTGGCGACGACGGCGAAGTACTCGCCCCAGCGCTTCAGCATCCACAGGCCGACGCCCTCGATGATCTGCAGGACGCCGTAGAAGACCAGGCCGGCGGCGACCCACAGCAGGGTCTTGGACTCCGCCTCGATGACCGTCCGGATCGTGTGGATCATCGCGGAGTCCTCGAACTTCCAGCCGATCCGGTCCGCGAACGGCCGCAGCAGCGGCAGGTCCTCGTTGAACGCGCGCTCGACGCCGTCGCGGTGGGTGCGGAAGCGGAACACTCCGTAACCGGCGAGCAGCACGACGATGCCCTTGACGAACCGCTCGATCGACAGCAGCCGCAGCACGAGGGCGTCGCGCAGCGCCCTGCCGCGCAGCACGATCGGGGCGTTCTCGGCCGGGCCGGCCGACTGCGGCTCGCCGATGACGAAGTCACCGCAGCGCAGGCAGCGCCACGCGGCGCCGACGGGGGTGGTGGCGTGCAGCCGTTCCCGGAAGGGGGCCTCGTCGGGCGCGTAGGTGACATGGCCGCGCCGTGCGCAGGTGCGTAGGTTCCAGTCCACGCGCTATTGGTACATCAGACACGCCAGCGCCGCGTCGGTCAGGTCGGCTTTCCAACCCTCTGCGGCTGTCCGCCGCTGTCGGAGATGGTGTCCCCGAGCGTGGCCAGGTAGGCCGCCTCACCGATGGCGAGATACTCCAGGTTGCGCCGCAGCTGCACCGGGATCGTCAGCGGCGGCGTCTCGGCGGGCCGCGGTGTCCGCCCGACGGCCAGCATGAGCGCGCCGACCAGGACGGCGCCGATGATGCCGTCGAGCCAGTAGTGGTTGGCGGTGCCGACGACGACGAGCGTCGTGATGATCGGGTGGGCCAGCCACAGCCAGCGCCACCGGCTGCTGGTCGCGACGATCAGCCCGCAGGCGACCACGAGTGCCCAGCCGACGTGCAGCGACGGCATCGCCGCGTACTGGTTGCTCAGCGTGTCGGTCTGCGGCGGCCCGTACACCGACGGCCCGAACTTCGCGGCGGTGTCGATCATCCCGATCCCGGCCAGCATCCTGGGCGGTGCGAGGGGGAACGCGAAGTGCATCGCGAGCCCCGCCGCGGTCAGCCACGCGAGGATGCGCCGGAACCGGAGGTAGTGTGCGGGGCGGAAGATGTACATGAACAGCAGGAAGGCCACCGTCGCCGGGAAGTGCACGACCGCGTAGTAGACGTTGGCGGAGCGGATGACGACCTCGGAGGCGAGCAGCAGGTGCTGCAGGTCCACCTCGTTGGGCAGCCACACGGCCCGCTCGGCGTGCCACACGAGCTTCGCGTTCTCGTATGCCTGCCCGACGCGGCCGTCGACGAGCAACCGCCCCATCTTGTACGCCAGGAACAGCCCGACCACCAGCAGCAGCTCGGCCCACGCGCGGGGGCGCACCCGCGCCCGCTTCTGGGACGTGGTTTGCGTGGCGGCGTCATACCGTTCACGCAACCCCGGTCCCCTGTTCACGATCGACAACGTACCTGATGTTGCCAACCCGGCAATATTGCTGAACGGGCAGGACCCACCATGTCCTGCGTCACAAACTTGTTTATGCTTCAAGGAAATAGTCGATGTTCAAGGGTTGAGGGAGCACGATGACCAGCCGAGCCGACCAGGCGATCGCCGCCCTGCGCAAGGGGCACGAGGACCTCACCGCTGTCGTCCGCGGGCTCACATCTGAGCAGCTCACCGGCCCTTCAGCGGCCAGTGAGTGGGACCTCTCCCAGGTGATCAGCCACCTGGGCAGCGGCGCCGAGATCAACCTGGAGGCGGTGCGCGCCTCCCTGGAGGGGCGGCCCGCCCCGGAGTTCGAGTTCAACAAGGGTGTCTGGGCCCGGTGGGACGGCATGACGCCGGCCGAGCGGGCTGTCGAGTTTCCGATCGCCAACCAGCGGCTCGTCGAGACGTACGAGGCGTTCGACGCCACCCAGCGGGCCGAGCACCGCATCGACGTCGGCTGGATGCCCGAGCCCGTCGACGTGGCGACGTCGGCGCTGCTGCGGCTGACCGAGTTCGCCTACCACGACTGGGACGTCCGGGTCGCCCTCGACCCGTCGGCGACGCTCGCCCCGGAGGCGGCCGTCCTGATCGACGACCGGGTCGAGGGGCTGTTCGGCTGGATCGCGAAGCCGGCCTACCTCGACGGCCGCACCGCCGACCTGCTCGTCACGCTCACCGACCGCGGCGAGCAGCGCGGCCTGCGCCTGGCCGACCCGGTGACCCTGACCGAGGCGCCGTCCTCGCCGGACGGCGAGCTGAGCCTGACCCTGGAGTCGTTCCTGCGGCTGGCCGCGGGGCGGCTGGGACCGGCGTACACCCCGGCGGACGTGAAGATCACCGGCCCGATCAGCCTCGACGACCTCCGCGCGGTCTTCCCCGGCTACTGAGCCGGGGAATTGCGCTGGGGAATTGCGCCGGGGCATTGCGCCGGACAATGAGCCCGCGACGCGCCTGCCGACGCGTCGCGGGCTCGGGTTCCGGGTGATGGTGCACGAAGGTTCGCGCTGACAGCGTCGTGCCGGAGCACCGCCACCGCGAACCTGTCAGGTGAGCGTCAGGAGGCCTTGAGGTCCTGCAGGCAGAGCACGTCGCCCTTCTGGCCCGACTTGCCCCACCACAGGATGCTCGTCGCGTCGGGGAACGCCTGGCACACGGTTTCGCCGTCGGTCGTCGCTTCCGACTGGGTCTTGCCGCCGACCTTGCCGACGACCTTGGCGTCGGCGTCCGCGGCGTCACACTTGACGATCTTCAGGTCGTTCGCCTTGACCTCGTGCAGACAGTCACCGACGTTGGCGTTCTCAGCCGAGTCACGGTTGAGGAACCAGGCGACGCCGCCGATGGCCGCGATCACGACGAGCGAAAGAACCAGACGGAGCACCTTGGAGCGACCAGCACTCACGGGGGTGGAGGGGGATGCCATGCGGAAGTTTTTACAGGCCACGGAGCGTTAGCGCTGTCCCGCCGTCATATCGAATCCATCACGGCGAGATCTCACATTGGCGCAGGCAGACCGGTCGGTGCCTGCCTGCGCCGCTGTGGGTCTTATGCGACGGTCACAGGGTGAGCGTCCAAGTGTCGATACGGCCGGTGTCGAGGCTGGCGGCGTCGCGGACCCGCAGGGTCCAGGTGCCGTTGGCGGCTTCGGTGGACAGGTTCACCGTGTAGGTCTGGATGATGTTGTCGGTGCTGCCTCCGCTGCGGTTGTGCAGGTTGTAGACCGAGCCGTCCGGCGCGACCACGTCGACCACCAGGTCACCCTTGTAGGTGTGGATGATCGTCACGTTCACCGAGCTGGTGGCCGAGGCGTTGCGGTTGCAGCCGTTGATCGCGATCGTGCTGGTGACCGTGGTGTTGTCCGGGATCGCCACGTCGTTGCCGTTGGTGCCGGTGCAGCCGGGCGCGCCGTTGACGGTCAGGCTGAACGTGGTGGTCCGGGTCGAGCTGGCGCCCGTGCCCGTGATGGTCACCGCGTACGTGCCGGACGGGGTCGACGCGGAGGTCGCGATCGTCAGCGTGGACGTGCCGCCGGCCGAGTTGATCGAGGCCGGGCTGAAGCTGGCGGTCGCACCCGACGGCAGGCCGGACGCGGTCAGCGCCACGGTCTGCGCCGAGCCGTTGGTGAGCGTCGCGGTGACCGTGCTGGTCACCGAGCTGCCCGGGTTGACCGAGCCGCTCGCCGGCGAGGCGGCGAGGGAGAAGTCGTTGCCGGTCGGGCAGACGGCGTCGTTGCCGGCCACGTTCACCGCGGTCCACGCGGCCTGGACGGCCTTGTACTCCACGGAGCAGGTGCCGTAGAGGTCGGTCGCGGCGCGCAGCGAGTACGCCCGCGCGGTGTTGGCCGGGTTGCTGGTGTTCACGTAGGTCGTGTTGGACGTGAAGTACACGTCGAGCGCGCGGTACCAGATCTTCTCGGCCTTGGCCCGGCCGATGCCGACGACCGCCGGCGCGGAGCCGCAGACCGGCGAGGTGCCGAAGCTGGTGGCGCCGGTGCCCTCGGCGAGGTTGAAGAAGAAGTGGTTGGCCGGGCCGGACGAGTAGTGCACGTCGACGTTCTTCGTGGTCGTGGACCAGCAGCCGTGCGACGAGCCGTCCAGGGTCGGGTTGTACATGTAGCGCAACGGCGTGTTGTTGCCGTTGATGTTGATCTTCTCGCCGATCTGGTAGTCGCCCGGGTCACTGGCGGTGTTGGCGTAGAACTCGACCATGCTGCCGAAGATGTCGCTGGTGGCCTCGTTCAGGCCGCCGGACTCACCGGAGTAGACCAGGCCGGCCAGGGCCTCGGTGACGCCGTGGCTCATCTCGTGGCCGGCGACGTCGAGCGCGACGAGCGGCCGGCTGTTGCCGGAACCGTCGCCGTAGGTCATCTGCGCGCCGTCCCAGAACGCGTTGACGTACGCGTTGCCGTAGTGCACGCGCGAAGGCACGCCGGCGCCGTTGCCGAAGATGCCGTTACGGCCGTGCACGTTCTTGTAGTAGTCGAACGTCTTCGCCGCGCCGAAGTGCGCGTCGACGCCGGCCGACTGCCGGTTGGAGTTGGCGCCGGTGCCCCACACGTTGTCCGCGTCGGTGAACGTGGTGCAGGTGCTGGTGCCGTTGTTCATGTCGCAGGTCCGGCCGTTGCCGTGGGACGGGTCGATCATCGAGTAGGTCGAGCCGGACAGGGTCGTGTCGACCGTCACCGCGCCCGAGTAGATGCTGTTGCCGGTCCCGTTGACGGTCTCGATCTCGTCGAAGGCGCCCCGGACCGCGTTGGTGTTCGCGTCTGTGACGACATGCAGCCTCGACGGGGTCTGCCCGTCGGCCTGCCAGCCGCTGATCACGGTCTCGTAGGCAAGGACGCCGGTACCACCGCTGGCGTCGACGAACAGCTCGGGGCTGCCGACTGCGGTGATCGTGCCGGAGAACGCCGACTTCGCCTTGGCCGCTCCGGCCGTCTTGGACACCGCGGCGGTGGTCCCGATGGAGAGCGGGGCGTCCAGCCCGACGGACGTGCCGGCGAACGTGCCGTCCGGCGCGGCGTGCACGATGAAGTCACCGCCGTAGACCCGCAGGCCGTGATACGTGCGCGTGTAGCGGGTGTGCGAGGCGCCGTTGGCGTCCTTCTTGCTGCTGCGGACCGCGTAGGCCTCACTGTCGGCGGCGCGGATGTCGGCGCGGTGTGCCTGCAACGTCGACGGGGTGGGTGTGCTGGGCGACGCGCTCGCTGGTGACGCAACGGCGGCCAGCATGCCACCGGTGAGCAGCAGTACGCTGGCGGCGGCGATCGATCGTTTCACTCGGCCTCCCTGGCAGTGGAACGTTCCGCGACGGTAGTCACACATGTACATATAGCAATGGGCTTTCAGCCCCCTTACATACCATTTGGTCCATACCATCGGCGCCGTCACCCGTTGGGGCGCCGATGGTATGGACCGGCCTGCGACTTCGTGTCCGGGGGTGGGCGGTGCTACCAGCCGATGCCGAGGGTCAGCGAGGTCGGCGGGTTCGGGTTGCTGAGGATCTGCACCGAGCTCTGATCGTTCACGTCGTCGTAGGCGAACGCGTACGCCTTGTGGTCGATCCCGATCGTGTGGAAGTAGGCGGAGTAGTCGTCCTTCGGGTTGGTGAGGTAGTACTTCGTCGGGTCGTACCAGTAGGCCGTGTTCAGCGCGACTCCCCGGTGGAACGCGGCGCAGAAGTCCCGGCCCACCTCCCGGGTCGTGTCGGTGCCGCCCTGATCGTTGCCGAGCGCCAGTGCGCCGGAGCACTCGAACACCTCGGTGGTGGTCGGCTTGCGCACGCTGAACGGGCTGCCGTCCTGCTTCGTCCCGGTCAGCACGCCGTTCACGACCCGGCCGGTGAAGGTGACTCCGTTGTGCACCTCGGTCCACTGGTTCGCGGTGTAGTAGTTCCAGACCTGGTCGATGTAGGACTGCAGGTAGCCGGCCTGGGCTCCGCCCGGCTTGAACTGTGTCGCCGACCGGGGCGCCACGATCCGGTACTGGCCCGCCAGCGGCGAGTACGCGGCGCCGACGGTCGCCTGGTACCCGGCCATGACCTGATCCCGGGTCTTGCTGATGCCGAGCGTCCGGTCGTACCCGCTCGACGTCTGCACCAGGCGTGAGGTGATCGGGAAGCCGAACTGGTCGACGGCCGTGGTGTTGCCGCCGTAGGAGACCTGGTTGTAGACGTAGGTGTATTCGTACCAGTCGTAGTAGACGTCCTTGTTCGGGTCGTTCGGATTGTTCAGGTCGGGCCCGCCCCAGCCCATGTTGTCCGGGGACACCGGGATGTAGACCGGCGAGCCGACCGAGATGTAGATCCGGCCGCCCCGGACGTACGTCGGGCTGAACGTGGTGGGCGCCTGGGCGATCGTGAAGGACATGTTCGGGTAGTTCACGCCGTTCTTGGTCAGGCGTCCGGGCGCGTCGGCCATGGTGTGGTCGAGGCGCGCGCCGGTGCCGTTCGGCTTGAGGTAGTTCCACTGTCCGCCGGCGTCGACGAACAGCATGGTGATGTAGACCTGACTGTTGGACCAGGTGCCCCTGGTGTTGTTCTGGAACGTGATCGGGAAGGTCCCCGTCCCGCCGCAGCCGCCCGTGCAGCCGGGGGTGATGGTGTACGCCGCGGTGGCCGTGGCGGAGCCGGTCAGGCCCGACTTGGTGGCGATCGCCTTGAGCGTGGTGTTGGCGGTCAGCGTGATCGGACCGGTGTACTGCGCCGAGGTGGCCGTCGGGTTGCTGCCGTTGGTCGTGTACCGGATGGTCGCGCCTGCGGTCGCGGAGCTCATCGAGACCGCCACCGAGCCGGTGTACGTGCCGCCGGGCGGGCTCAGCACCGGCGTTGCGACAGTACCGCCGTTGCCCGTACCACCATGGGTGTACGTGGAGTGCGGGGTGTCGTAGAGCGGCCCGTTCTTCTCGTACGTGAACCAGTACTCCAGGACCGTTCCGCTGCTCAGGTTGCTGACCGTCTGCTCCCAGGTGCCCCCGTTGTTGGCCATCCGGAAGTTCTGCTGGTTCACCCCGTTGACCAGATAGTGCACGTCCACCAGCGCGGACTGCGTGCTCGGGTGGAACGAGAACTTCGCCTGGGTGGCGTTGAGCGTCGTGACGTTCTGGGTGTAGTCGACAGCCGCGTTCGCAGTGGCCTGGGTGATCGCCCACGAGACGAGCAGCCCCAGGACGGCCAGGCCGGTGGCGATCAGCCGGAGCCTGGCTCGGGACCGTTGGCCAGGAAGAGCGTGCGGTGACCGCATTGTTGTCGTCATTGTTCCCCCTAGATCTGCAACCAGAGCGCCGGAGTGTTCGACGGCTCCCAGGTCACGATCGACGTGTGTGCCTGCCGGCACTGGTAGTTGAGGCCGGAGTACGAGACCCGGTCACCCACGTGGTAGGCGGTGCTGGGCGCCCAGGCCGGGTACTGACCGGGAGGCGGCGTGGTGCTGCCCGGCGGGCTGGACGTGCCACCGGGCGGGCTGGAGGTGCCAGCCGGAGGCGAAGGACTGGTCCCGCAGGCGCCGTACACCTGGAACTCGAACAGCGAGTACCCGTACCCGGTGGCGCGGGCGGTGCCGTACATCCGCACGTATCTGGCGGTGGCGTTGACGGCCAGGTCCTCCACTCCGCCGGCGCCGTACAGGTTGTTGACCGCGACGGTCCATGGGCCGCCCGCCGCGTTGGACACCTGTATCTGGTAGGCCGACGCGTACGCTGCCTCCCAGGTGAGCTTGACGCGGCTGATGGGAACGGCGCCGCCGAGGTCGACCTGCATCCACTGCGGGTCGGAGAACAGCGAGGACCAACGGGTGGCGAGGTTGCCGTCCACCGCGTACTGCGGCGCCAGCGTCGCGTTCTCGTTGCCGGAGGAGGTGGTGGGCCTGCCCTGCGAGATCAGCGGGCCACAGGTCGACGGCCCGGGGGTTGGTGATGTCCCGGTTCCGTCGCCGGGTCCCAGCGCCGGGGGCGGCGCGTTGGCCGGGCCGGTGTAGGCCGCGACGTAGTCGACGTCCAGGTGCCCGCCGCCACCGGTGCCGCTGCTGAGACAACCGAGGGTGTTGCACGGCATCTCACCGCCCATGGCGAGGTTCAGGATGATGATGAAGCCGTGGTTGGTGGCTGCGTCCCACGCGGCCGGGTCGATGTTGCCCCCGCGCTGCGTGCGCCACACCTGGCGGCCGTCGACATACCAGGTGGCCGAGTTGTCGGCCCGGGACCAGTCCAGGGTGTAGCGGTGCATGCCCTTGGTGCACGCCATCGGCGTACAGCCGGACGGGCCGCCGTTGCCGACGCCGGACTTCTCGTTGCACACACCCCCCGGAGAGGTGCCGCAGTGCATGGTCTGCCAGGTCCGGTTGGCTCCATTGACCGACTCCATGATGTCGAACTCGCCGACACCCGGCCAGTTCCACCAGTTCCCCCGGTATGGGCCGCCCAGCATCCAGAAGGCCGGCCAGTACCCGGCGGAGTTTCCGTTGGGCGCCTCGGGAAGCTGCAGCCGGGCCTCGACCCGCAGCTTGCCGCCGGCGGGCGGTTGGAAGTCGGCCCGGTTGGTCTCGATCCGGGCTGCCGTCCACGGACCCAGTCCGCCGCCGGTGGCGGTGATGCGCAGGTTTCCGTTGGCCACCGACACCGCACTGGCCGAGGAGGTCTCGACCTCGCCGGTGCCGAAGTTCGCCGGGCCACCCGGGTACGACGTGCCCGCATCGACCTGCCAGTTGCCACCGTTGAGGCTGTTGCCGGTGAAGTCGTCCAGGAAGTTCGGGGTCCAACCGGTGGGGGTGGGCGGTGCGGCCGCCTCCGCGTGGAACGCCGTGGCGACCGGGACGGCCACCACCGCCGCCGCGACCGCCGCCGCGGCGAGGATTCTGATCCTGGTTCGGTGCCGTGTCTCGGGCATGGCGGCGCCCGAGTCTGATTGTGCTGTCATCGCTTCCCTCCGAAGGGTGCAGATGTCAACGGACGACTGAGCCGGTGTCGGTTCGCCGTTCCGGCGGGGCAAGCTATCGGCGAACCGGTCCGGTGATGCTGAGAGCGCTCTCAGGCGTTGATAATTGTTAATACAGTTAAGAGCTATCACTGTCAACACCAGAGGCCATTCCTGCAGCAGTCATCCCAGCTCAAAGCGACTTTTATCAACTCCCGAAGAATCCCTGCCGCAACTCAATCAAGGATCTCGACACTCCAGAGAGCGCTCTCTCCACGATCTCCGCCGCACCGCGGGAGGCACTGTCCGGAGTGCTGAATCCGCCCATCGACAGGTCTTGAAGCCTGGGCTACCCGGGAGTAACTTGACCGGATGCGAATGGTGGCACAGGTCATCGCGGCGGTCGGGATCCTCGTCGAAGGCGTGGTCGTCGGCGCCGCCCTGTTCGTGGTCGGCGGGGTGATCGGCGCGTATTCGATGTCGCTCAACGGCGCTGACCCCAGCCACGCGCAGGTCGCGATCCGCGTCGCCGCCGTCGTGCTCGGGCTGCTGCTGGTCGCCTTGAGCGGACGGCTGCTCGTCGCGGCGCTGCGGCAGCGCGCGGCCCGGCGCTGGACGATCGTGGCGCTGGTCGTGCAGTGCGTGGTCGTCACGATCGCCGGGGTCGCGCTCGGCTGGCAGGTCTTCGCCGTCACGCTGCTCGTGCTGGGCACGCTCTTCTATGTCGTGCTCGACGAGAGCGACGAGCCGGCCAGGGCGCTGCCCGGCAGCTGACCCACTGCACCCCGCCGCCGCTCCCGGGCACTGCCCGGCAGCTGACCCACTGCAGCCCGTCGCCGCGCCCGGCCGCTGTCCGGGAGTGACCGCGGCACACCAGGCCCCGCCACGATCAACGCGGTAGCGTGTCGCGGAGCGCGACGCGAAAGGGGCTCAGCAGTGCAGCAGGTCAAGGTTGGCCGGACGGTCGGCCGGATGATCGGCCGGATGATGCGCCACCTCCAGCCGGAGGCGCCGCTGCCCCACCTGCTCGCCGACGCCTCGCAGGACGACGCGGTCGTCGACTGCGCGCTCTACGTGCGTGGCGTCCGCCAGCCCGGTGGGCAGACGTTCCACGAGGCGTACGCGGCGGCCCGCCGGCGGCGCAACGGGTTCGTCTGGCTGGGCCTGTTCGAGCCGACGTGGGCGCAGTTCGCGGCCGTCGCCGAGGAGATCGGCCTGGACGACCTCACCACCGAGAAGGCCCTCGCGGCCGAGCGCCGGCCCGCGGTCGAGCGCCGCGGCGACGTGACGATGCTGGTGGTCCGCACCGCCCGGTATGTCGAGCACGCCCAGCTCACCGCCACCTCCGAGGTCGTCGACACGGGCGCGGTGACGCTGCTCATCGGCGCGCACTTCGTCGTGTCCGTCCGGCACGGCGGGGCCGGCGCGCTCGCCGACGTGCGCCACCACCTCGAGCAGCGCCCGGCGATGCTCGGCCACGGCCCGTGGGCGGTCGCGTACGCGGTGTGCGACCGGATGGTCGAGGTCTACCACGAGGTCGCGCAGGACGTGGAGCAGGACGTCGAGCAGCTGGAGCAGACCGCGTTCCTGCGCGTGGGCGGCTGCGACGTCCAGCAGATCTACCAGCTGAAACGGGAGCTGGTGGAGTTCAAGCGGGCGGTACTGCCGCTGCAGGCGCCGCTGCGGCGGATGAACGACCCGGCCGTCGTGGAGATGCCACCGCAGCTGCGGCAGTACTTCGCCGACCTGCTCGGCCGGCTCACCCAGGTCGTCGACCGGGTCTCCGGGGACAACGAGCTGCTCGACTCGATCCTGCAGGCCCGCCTCGCCCAGGTCGGCCTGGACCAGAACAACGACATGCGT
Organism: Dactylosporangium sp. NPDC049525; assembly: GCF_040676755.1. NCBI lineage: Bacteria > Bacillati > Actinomycetota > Actinomycetes > Micromonosporales > Micromonosporaceae > Dactylosporangium > Dactylosporangium sp. NPDC049525. The sequence continues at coordinate 122,741 of NZ_JBFAPO010000021.1, forward strand.
AAGATCGCCTCGTGGGCCGCGATCGCCGCGCTGCAGACCGCCATCGCCGGGATCTACGGCATGAACTTCGAACGCATCCCGGGACTGCAGTGGCAGTACGGCTTCTACCTGACAATTCTGATCATGGCCGCCGGTTCGGTGGTCCTGCACCGTTTGTTCCGACGATCTGGTTGGCTGTAGATGACCGCACCTGAATACCTCCTGCCCGCGAAGGTCGACAGCCCGGCGCCGCCGAGCCCGCCGGGCAACCCGGTCAGCCGCTGGCTGCTGGCGCACCGCGTGGCCCCGATCGGCCCGGAGGCGCAGGAGGATCACGCCGAGCCACAGGCCTGGTGGAAGGTCATGTCGCTGACCGGCGTCGACTACTTCTCCACGCTGTCCTACCTGCCGGCGATCGCCGCGCTCGCCGCCGGTGCCCTGTCGCCGCTGGCCACTCTCCTGATCGTCGCGCTGACCCTGCTGGGGATGCTGCCGATGTACCGGCGGGTCGCCCGGGAAAGCCCGCACGGCCAGGGCTCGGTGGCGATGCTGGAGCACCTGCTGCCGTTCTGGCGCGGGAAGCTGTTCGTCCTGGTGCTGCTCGGCTTCGTCGCGACCTCCTGGATCATCACGATCACCCTGTCAGCCGCCGACGCCTCGGTGCACATGAGCGAGAACCCGGTCTTCCCGGACTTCATCCACGGCCACGAGGTCATCATCACGGTCGTGCTGCTGCTCATCCTCGGCGGCGTGTTCCTGCTCGGCTTCAGCGAGGCCGTCGCCGTGGCCATCCCCCTCGTCGCCGTGTTCCTGCTGCTCAACGCCGTCATCGTGGTCGTCGGCACGATCGACGTCTTCACCACCGCCGGCGCGCTCGCCGACTGGCGGCACGCGCTGACCACCGAACACGGCAGCGGCTTCGGCGGCCTGGTCCTGCCGGCGCTGGTCGCGTTCCCGTCCCTGGTCCTCGGCCTGTCCGGCTTCGAGACCGGGGTCAGCATGATGCCCCTCATCGCCGCCGACGGCACGACCGACGAGGAGCGGCGCGCGTCCCGGCTGCGCAACACGAAGCTGCTGCTGACCACGGCCGCCGTCATCATGTCGGTGTACCTCGTGGCGACCAGCTTCATCACGACGGTCCTCATCCCCGCGAAAGAGTTCCAGCCGGGCGGCGCCGCGAACGGCCGGGCTCTGGCCTACCTCGCGCACGAGAAGCTCGGCAACATGTTCGGCACCGCCTACGACGTCTCCAGCGTCCTCATCCTGTGGTTCGCGGGCGCCTCGGCGATGGCCGGACTGATCAACATCATCCCCCGCTACCTGCCGTCCTACGGCATGGCGCCCGAGTGGGGCCGCGCCGTGCGGCCGATCGTGCTGGTCTACACCGCGATCAGCGTCGGCATCACCATCGCCTTCGGCGCCGACGTCAACGCGCAGGCCGGCGCCTACGCCACCGGCATCCTGGCCATGATGGTCTCCGGTGCGGTCGCCGTGACCATCTCCGCCGCCCGCGCCGGCCAGCGCGCCGCCACGGTCATGTTCACCGTGCTGACCCTGATCCTGCTGTACGCCCTGGTCGCCAACGTCATCGAGAAACCCGACGGCATCACGATCTCCGGCATCTTCATCGCCGGCATCGTCGTCGTGTCACTCGTCTCGCGGGTCACCCGCACCACCGAGCTGCGCGCCGACGCCATCGAGTTCGACGATGCCGCCCGCCGCTTCGTCACCGACTCCATCGACTACGACGGCGAGCTCAACCTCATCGCCCACCGCGAGTCCGGCGACGAGGCGGAGTACGCGGACAAGGAACGCGAGCAGCGCGGCGTCAACCCGGTGCCCGGCCGCGCCGACGTCCTCTTCCTCGAGGTCACCGTCGTCGACCCGTCCACGTTCAGCGGCACCCTGCACGTCCGGGGCGTGCAGGTCGGCAACCACCGCATCCTGCGCACGGAGAGTCCCGCCGCCCCGAACGCGATGGCCGCCATCCTGCTTGCCCTGCGCAACGCGACGGGGGTCCGCCCGCACGCCTACTTCGCGTGGGCCGAGGGCAACCCGCTCGGCCATCTCTTCCGGTACCTGATCCTCGGCCGCGGCGACACCGCCCCGGTCGTGCGCGAGATCATCCGCTCCGCCGAGCCGGACCCGGCCCGGCGCCCAGGGATCCACGTCGGCGGCTGACGGTCACTCGAAGCGGACCGTGTCGTGCCTGGTCGCGATGTCCATGAACGGCAGCGCGATGAGCGACACCGCGAACGCCGCGAGGGTCGCGGCGCCGAGCCCGGCGAAGAAGCCGGCGTCCGGCCAGTTCCACTGCCCTGACGGTATCGACACGGACGTGCCCAGCATCGCCAGCCCGACGCCGCCGAGCACGCTGAGCGCCAGCGGCAGCCCGATCTCGAGCATGACGACCCCGCGCAGCTGGCCCAGGCGCATGCCGGACGCGCGCAGCACCGCGAACGGGCGCCGGCGCTCCAGCACGCCGTTGATCACCGAGACGGTCAGGCTGCACGCGGCGACCAGCAGGACGAACACCATGGCGTAGGGCAGCACGTTCGCCAGGCCGGTGACCGATCCGGCGGCGTTGCGGCGCGGCAGGTCCTGGCTGGTCTTGCTGCGCGACAGCGGCACCGCGACGGCGGCGACGGTGCGGATGCGCTCCTGCGCCGCGACGGTCCCGTCGGTCCGGATGAACAGCGTCTGGATCGCCAGCTGACCGGCGTCCGGGCCCGGCTCGGCGAAACCGTCGGCGACGAAGATCCCGTCGGCGCCGCTCGCCCCGGGGTACGGCAGCTCGAACAGGTCCTCCAGGGCGAGATAGTCCTCGTTGCCCGTCGGACCCTCGACGTACCGCGGCAGCGGGCAGCCCAGGTCCGTCACCTTGGCCAGGTCGGCGCAGGAGATCACGACCTGGCGGGACGGGTCGCGCCGAGCGATCGTCACGTCACCGGTCATGAGCGGGGCAAGGACTTCCTCGGGCACGCCCTGCACGTGGACGGCGACGACCCCGCCGTCCAGCACCGACGGGGTGTCCGCCGCCGCTGGCTTGCCCTGCGCCGCGACGAGGGCGATGGAGGTCGCCACGTACATGGCAAGGGCGGCGCCGCTGATGGACCGGAACGCGCTGTACGGGTCGGCGGCGATCCGGCGCGCCACCATCAGCGTGGTCGGGCCGGCGCCGAGCCGGGCCAGGCCACGGGCGGCCCAGTGACACACCCAGGCCCCGACCAGGAAGAAGCCCACCAGCGTGGCCAGCGAAGCGACGGCGGCGAGCAGCGCCACGTACACGGGCGGCTCCTGGTCGGGGTCGTTGCTCAGGTCGGCGGCGTACCACGAACCGAGGATCCCGAAGGCGAGGGGCAGCAGCCGCCAGGCCCGCGGTGCCCGGCGACGCCCGCGCCGGAACACGCCGAGCGGCATCGCCTGCACCGCGGCGAGCGTCACCAGTGCAGTGCCGACGGCGAGGACGAACACCGCGGTGAGCGCCACCACCGCCGGCACCACCGGTACCCGGATGTCCTGCGGGAAGATCGGCATGCCGTGGCCCAGCGTGATGCCCTGCGCGAAGACCGGCCGCAGCGCGGCGAAAGCCCCGCAGCCGACCGCGATCCCGACGAGCGCCGCGCCGGCGGTCTCGGTCGCGGCGAGCGTCGCGGTCTGCAGCCGGGTCGCGCCGGCCAGCCGGAGCGCGGCGAAGCGCTGCTCGCGCCGCACCCCGCCGACCCTGGCGGCCATGGAGACGAAGACCGCGACCGGGCCGATGATGAGCGCGGCGAGCAGCCCGAGGAGGACGCCGAGGATGGCGTACAGGTCGAGGCGCTCCCCCGGCTGCTCGATGCCGTGGATCTCGATCGTGCCGGCGGTGGCGCGCATCTGCTCCGGCGTCCGCCCCACGATGCCGACCAGTTCGTCGGGCATGATCAGGCCGGCGTCGCCGATCGTGCCGACGATCCTCCCGGGGAACCGGTCGCGCAGCTGGTCGTCGGGCACGGACCGGAGCAGCTCGGCGAGCGCCGGCGACACCAGCACCTCGCCCGGGCCCGGCAGCCGGCCGACGCCGGGCGGCACCGGCGGCCGCTCCCCCAGCGCCGCGACGTGCACCCGGATGACGTCCTTGCCCGCGTACCGGTCGGTGACGGCGAGCCACAGCGCCGGGTCGGGTGCGGTCGCCGGGCTGGCCGAGTCGGTGCGGTGCCAGGCCAGGCGGTCCACGTGCCGCTGGCTGATGGGCAGCCCGGTCAGGCTCAGCAGGAGCAGCATCACGCCGACCGCGACGCCGATCGTCATCAGCGCCATCCGAGCGACCGCCTCCCGCCCGCCGCCGAACGCCATCCTGATGCCCAGCATGAGGTTCATGACGCCCTCGACATGGACGCCGGCAGCACGATCCGCCCGTCCCGGACGGTGACCTGGCGGTCGGCGTACGCCGCGACCCGTGCCTCGTGCGTGACCACCACGACGCCTGCGCCTTCGGTCTTCGCCGCCGTCACGAGCAGCTCCATCACCTCGTCGGCGGCGACCGAGTCGAGCGAACCGGTGGGCTCGTCGGCGAACACCACGCGCGGCCCGGCGATCAGGGCGCGGGCGATCGCCGCCCGCTGGCCCTGCCCACCGGAGACCTCCCCGGCCAGCCGCTGCCCGACGTCCTGCAGTCCCAGCCGCGGCAGCCACTGCTCCGCGGCCGCCAGAGCGGCCCGCCGCCCCTTGCCGGCCAGCAGCAGCGGCAGCGCGATGTTCTCCAGCACCCGCAGCTCCGGCACCAGCTGGCCGAACTGGAACACGTAGCCGAACACGCTCCTGCGCAACCGGCTCCGCTCCCGGTCCGGCATCCGGTTGACCGGCCGGCCCTCGAAGATCACCTCGCCGGAGTCCGGCTGGAGAATGCCGGCCAGGCAGTGCAGCAGCGTGGACTTCCCCGCGCCGCTCGGCCCCATCACGGCGAGCACCTCACCCGCGGCGACCGCGATGTCCACGCCGCGCAGGGCCGGCGTCACCCCGAACGTCTTGTGCAGCCCCTGTCCGACCAGCACGCTCATGGCCCGATCTCCATCTCGTCGGCGAAATGGTCCAGGCGGCCGGACGCGTGGTCGATCCACCGCAGGTCCGCCTCGATGTGGAACAGCTGGAAGTCGATGAGCAGCCCGGCTCGCAGCGAAGCGGTGCGGCGCGCCGAGGTGAGCTCGCGCATCACCTTGAGATGCGCCTCGCGTTGCGTGTCGAGATAGTCCAGTGCGGGCCGCCCCGCCATCAACGCCAGCAGGACCTTCTGGAACAGCACCGTCTGGAGCTGCGGCTGCGGCTCCTCGGGTTCGGACAACCAGCGCTCCAAGTCCGTCACCCCTTCCGCGGTGATCGAGTAGCGCTTGCGGTCCGGACCGGCACCGGACTCGACGCCGGCGATCGTGACGAGCCCGTCGCGCTGCAGTTGCGCAAGCGTCCGGTACACCTGGCCGAACCGCACCGGCCGGACGGCGCCGAACCGCCGGTCGTAGGACTGCTTGAGGTCATAGCCGTGCCGGTCGGCCTCCTGCAGCAACCCGAGCAACGCGTACGACACCGTCATGCCGGCCGACTATACCCGGCGGGTATACCCGGTGGGAATAGCTGCCCTGCTACGCTTCGCACCCATGTCCTTCACGTTCATCACGGCCGCCCGGATCGCCATGCCCCGCAAGGGTTTCGACGCGTGGCTCGACACCGCCATCGGTGCGTCCATCTCGAATCCGGCCGCGATGTTCTCCGGCTGGTACTGGTCGGACCGCGTCTCCCCCGCCGACTGGAGCGACGTCGCAACCGGCGTGACGCCCCGCGACGTGCTCACCGCACGGGTCAACGACACCGAGGCGCTCACGGTCCTGCGGTACCAGGACGGCGCCCTGGAGGCGTACCTGTGGACGGTCGGCTACTCCGGCGCCTGGGAGGCTCCGGCCCGGCGGCTGCTGCTGATGCTGGCCGGCGCGGCCGCCTTCAAGGACGACGACACCGAGGATCACGTCCTGTTCTGGGAGGACGCCGCCGGCGCGCTCCCGACCCGCAACGAGGACGCCCTGCTGTCGCTGCTGGCCGTCGGCAAAGGGCACGCCCGGTTCGTCGGCAGGCGCCCCCTCGCGGACCTGCTCGCCCGGCTGGAGCCGGTCGAGGAGGCCTTCGCCGACCTCGCCGAGTCCCTCGAGGACAGTGACGACCCCCAGGGTCACCTCGCGGTGCTGGACACGCCCTGACGCGGGCGCGTGCGAGTATGCGAGCCGTGGACATGGACCGCTGCTGGGACATCATCGAGGCGGCCCGGGCCGACGCCGCCGTCGACTGGAAGGGTCTGGGCGAACACGACCTCGACATCGCCCTGGCGACCGCGTTGATCGAGCGCCTCACCCGGCTGAGCGCCGACGAGATCGCCGGGTTCGACGTGCGGGCGTCGTCGCTGCGCGGACACCTCAACCGGGACGACGTCTACCACGCCGCGTTCCTGATGACGCACGGCTGCGGCGACGACGGCTTCAGCGACTTCCGCGCCGGTGTCGTCGGACTGGGCCGGCACTGGTACGACCTCGTGCTGCGCGACCCGGACAACCTCGCCGAGCACCCCGCGGTGCGCGGCATCGTCACGGGCGACGTGGACCAGCACGTCCTGCGGATGGAGACCTTCCAGTACGCGACCACCGACGCGTACGGCCAGGTCACCGGCGACGAGGACGGCCTCCACGACCACGCGGACCGGGTCGCGGCCGCGATAGGGGACGACCCGTCGCCGCAACAGCCGCCCCCGCCGAGGCAGCTGCCACGGCTCGCGGCCATGTTCCCCGCGGCCCAGCGAACCTACGAGCTGTTCCACCCGCCGCAGCGGAGCCGTTAGTCCCAGTCGCGCTGGATCTCGTCGTGCATCACCCGCATGATCGGCGGCAGCAGGTCCGGCGGGAGGCCGTCGACCCCGACCTGCCCACGGACGACGGCCGTCGCCGCGGCGGTCCAGGGCCCGCTCGCCTGCCCCGGCGGCACCGCCCACGACATGAGGCAACCGACCTCGACCAGCGCGCCGAGCATCGCGTTGCGGGCCGGCGGGGTGCTGGCGGGCGACTGCGGCAGCCCCTCATAGAGGCGACGCTGGGCGGCCTCCCGACCGGCGTGGTCAAGCAGCAACTCCCGGCGCTCCCGCGGAACGAACCCACGGTACTGCGGCGCCGACCGCCCCTCGGCCACCAGCCGATCGAGCCACGGCTGCAGCGTCTTGAACGAGGCGCGGATACCCTTGCGCAGCTCCTTCCCGGCCGGCACCGGCGCACCGGCCAGGATGCCGTCGAGAATCTCCGACGTACGCAGCGCAAACCGGATCCCGGGATGGACAAGGACGTTGCGCGGCTCGACCGGATGCAGGGCGAGCATCATGATGTCCTCGGCGAGGGACGGCGTCGACATGCGGCGACCGTAACGACCACACCGCCGTGGGAGCGTTGCCAAACCGACAGAACGGTCCGTCTCAGCCGACACTGTGCGCTACCTCAAACCCGGTCGGGCCTCATTCCGATCCGGCGTCGGCCCGCTGCGCAGAACGCGACCGGCTCACCCCGCCACGCCGCTGCGACCGGGCGGCGAGCACGCTGCCCGCGGTGGTGGAAACGGCACCGGCGCCCATCACATACCGGGGCGAACGCCTCGTCGATCAGCCCGGGTGGCACCGATGCCCTGCCGATGGCGAGCGGGGTCTGTCGACGTCGCATCCCGCGGCCGAGCAGCAGCGGTCGCGGGGGCGTCCTGTCGCTCGGCAGGACGGATGGGCGGTCCGGTGACCCCGGCAGGTGAGCTCGACGGCGTCGCGGACTGGAACGGTGTCAGAGCCCGATCCGCGGTTGCGGTGCCGCATCTGGCTGGGGCACTTGTCCCGGGCCGATTCGAGCACCCGCAGCATCCGTGCGGCTGATGGCTCGAGCTAGCGGAGCGGCTCGGTGGTGCCAGCGCGCTGCCATGGCGGTCCGGGCCGCCGGGCAGGCGCCTCGCCCGCACCACGGCGGGTGCCGTGCAGTGCGGGCGGACCGGTGCGTCCTCGCGAGCCGCCGCGGATCGTCAGTCGGCGGCCCGCCACGCTGATGATGCAGGGTCATCCGCGCTGGTGGTGCGGGGTCAGCCGCGCTGGTTGTGTCGGGGTCAGCCGCGCTCGACGAGGTGGCCGACGATCTCGGGGGCGCGCAGCTGGGCGCCTGAGCCGTCGCGGCGCTGGTCGGGGGCGGGCAGGTCGCGGGGCTCGCCCTTCGTGGTGGAGGCGGCTGGGCGGGGGCCGACCCAGGCGAGGACCAGGCGGGTCTCGCCCTTGAGGAAGCGCTGGGCTCGCACGCCGCCGGTGGCTCGGCCCTTCGCCGGGTAGAGGCGCAGCGGGGTCATCTTGGCGTTGCCGATGGTGGCGGTGACGACCATGGGCTCGCCGTGCTGCGGGTCGTGGGTGTTGACGGCGCCGAAGAAGAGGACCTGGGAGCCTTCGGGGAGGGCGATGCCGGCCATGCCGCCGCCCTTGAGGCCTTGCGGGCGCACGAGCTTGGCGGGGAAGCGCAGCAGCGACGCGTCGGAGGTGACGAACGCGAGGGTCTCGGCGCCGTCGACGAGCCAGGTGGCGCCGATGACCTCGTCGCCGTCGCGGAGGCCGATGACCTCGAACTCGTCGGCGCGGACGGGCCACTCGGGGGCGCAGATCTTCACCATGCCGTTGCGGGTGCCGAGGGCGAGGCCGGGTGAGCCTTCGGCGCCCGGGCCGGCGAGCGGGGCCAGGGCGACGACGGTCTCGCCGGCCTGGAGCGGGACCAGCTCGGCGGTGGACATGCCGCCGCGCAGGGAGACGGTGCCGGTCTGCTCGGGCAGGACCGGCAGCGGCAGGACGTCGACCTTGAACGCCCGGCCGAGGCTGGTGACGAGCAGGACCTGGCCGCGGGCCGTGGTGTGCACGACGCCGCGGACGGTGTCGTGCTTGTCGCGGCCGGCCTTGCGGCTGCCCTCGGGCGCCTCCTCGGACTCGGCGGCGGTGCGGGCGACAAGGCCGGTCGTGGACAGCAGGACCTGGCACGGGTCGTCGGACACCTCGAGCGGGCCGGCGGGGACGGACGCGGCGAGGACCTCCTTGAGGTCGCCGTCGATGAGGGTGGTGCGGCGCGGCTGGGCGAACTCCTTGACGACGGCGGCGAGCTCGTCGGAGACGACCTTCTTGAGGATCTTCTCGTCGTCGAGGATCTGGCTGAGCGCGGCGATCTCCTCGTTGAGGCGGGCCTGCTCGGCCTCCAGCTCGATGCGGTCGTAGCGGGTGAGGCGGCGCAGCGGGGTGTCGAGGATGTAGGTGGCTTGGATGTCGCTGAGGCCGAACTCGCTCATGAGCGACGCCTTGGCGGCGGCCGCGTTCTCGCTGGCGCGGATGAGGGCGACGACCCGGTCGATGTCCAGCAGCGCGACGAGCAGGCCGTCGACGAGGTGCAGCCGATCCTGGCGCTTCTTGCGGCGGAACTCGGTGCGCCGGGTCACGACCTCATAGCGGTGCGCCAGGAAGACCTCGAGCAGCGGCTTGAGGCCGAGGGTCTGCGGCTGGCCGTCGACGAGGACGAGGTTGTTGACGCCGAAGGACTGCTCCAGCGGGGTCAGCCGATACAGGTCGGCGAGCAGCGCCTGCGGGTTGACGCCGACCTTGCACTCGATGACGAGGCGGGTGCCGTTCTCCCGGTCGGTGAGGTCCTTGACGTCGGCGATGCCCTGCAGGCGCTTCGTCTTGTTGACCTCGTCGGTGATCTTCTCGATGACCTTCTCGGCGCCGATGCCATAGGGCAGCTCGGTGACGGTGATCGCCTGGCGGCCGCGGCTGCCTTCGAGCAGGCCGATCTCGATCCGGCCGCGCATCCGCACGACGCCGCGGCCGGTCTCGTAGGCGCGGCGGACCTCGTCGAGGCCGAGCAGCAGCCCGCCGGTCGGCAGGTCGGGGCCGGGGACGAACTCCATGAGCTTGTCCAGGGTCGCCGCCGGGTGGTTGATGAGCCACCGGGCCGCGGCGACGACCTCGCCGAGGTTGTGCGGGATCATGTTGGTGGCCATGCCGACGGCGATGCCCGAGGAGCCGTTGACCAGCAGGTTGGGGAACGCGGCCGGCAGCACCGACGGCTCTTCGAGGGAGCCGTCGTAGTTGGGCCGGAAGTCCACGGTGCCCTCGTCGAGCTCGCCGACGAGCAGCATCGCCTCCCGCGACATCCTTGCCTCGGTATACCGGGAGGCGGCCGGGCCGTCGTCCGGGGAGCCGAAGTTGCCGTGGCCGTCGATGAGCGGCACGTTGAGCGAGAAGTCCTGCGCCATGCGGACCATGGCGTCATAGATCGCGCTGTCGCCGTGGGGGTGGTACTTACCCATGACGTCACCGACGACGCGGGAGGACTTGACGTGACCGCGGTCGGGGCGGTGCCCCTGCTCGCTCATCGAGAACAGGATCCGGCGGTGCACCGGCTTGAGGCCGTCCCGCGCGTCGGGCAGCGCGCGGGAGTGGATGACCGAATACGCATACTCCAGGTAGGAGTCCTCGACCTCGGTGATGAGCGGGTTGTTGAGGACCCGCGCACCCGCCTGATCGAAAGCGGACAGGTCGGCCTTCACTGGTGTGGCCTTGCGTGCCATGTCGGCGAACTACCCTTCCTGACTCAGGCGTCGATGTTCTCTTGGTCGACCCGCGGCGCGGCGTCGATGAGCCAGTTGCGCCGGGGCTCGACCCGCTCACCCATGAGCAGCTCGAGGACCTCCTCGGCCTTCTCGACGTCGTCGAGGGTGATCCGTCGCACGGCCCGGGTCGCCGGATTCATCGTGGTGTCCCACAGCTCGTCGGCGTCCATCTCGCCGAGACCCTTGAACCGCGGGATCGGCGTGACGACCTGCTTGCCGGCCTTCTCCAGCCGGGTGACGGTGCTGACCATCTCCGCCTGCGTGTACGTGTAGATCGTCTCCGGGTTGCGGCCCTTGGTGACGATCTTGTGCAGGGGCGGGACGGCGGCATAGAGCCGGCCGTCGGCGATCGCCGGGCGCATGTACTTGGCGAACAGCGTGATGAGCAGCGTGCGGATGTGCGAGCCGTCGACGTCGGCGTCGGCCATGATCAGAATCCGCCCGTAGCGCATCGCCTCGAGGTCGAACGTGCGGCCCGAGCCGGAGCCGAGCACCTGCACGATCGCGGAACACTCGGCGTTGTCCAGGACCTGCTGGATGTTGGCCTTCTGCACGTTGAGGATCTTGCCGCGGATCGGCAGCAGCGCCTGATATTCCGAGGAGCGGGCCATCCGGGCGGTGCCGAGGGCGCTGTCGCCCTCGACGATGAACAGCTCGCTGCGCTGCACGCCGGTGGAGCGGCAGTCGACGAGCTTCGCCGGCATCGACGCGCCCTCCAGGGCGGTCTTGCGCCGGGCGGCGTCCTTCTGCTGCTTCTGGGTGAGGCGCACCCGCGCCGCGTCGACGATCTTCTGCAGGACGGTGCGGGCCTCGACCTTGGTCTTGCGGGCCTCGACCCACGCCTTCACCTGCTGCTCGACGATCGCCTGCACGACCCGGGTGACCGGCGCCGTGGACAGCTCGTCCTTGGTCTGCGAGGTGAACTGCGGCTCCGGGATGCGCACGTGGATGACCGCCGTCATGCCCTCGAGCACGTCGTCGAGGGTCGGCAGGTCCTCCTTCGGCCGCAGCAGGCCGCGGGTGTTGCGGATCGCGTCGGCGAGTGCCCGCAGCGCGCCGCGCTCGAAGCCGCGCCGGTGCGTGCCGCCGTGCACGTTGCGGATCGTGTTGGTGAACGACTCCACGATCCGCTCATAGCCGGTGCCCCAGCGCAGCGCGATCTCGATCTCGGCGCGGCGTTCGACATTGGCCTTCATGACGCCGTTCTCGTCGGCGGCATTCTCCTTGTAGGTGCCCTCGCCGGTGATGTGCAGCATGCCGCAGACGGCCCGGTCGCCGGACGGCGCCAGGAACTCCACCATGTCGGCGAGGCCGTTGGGATACTGGAATGTCTCGGTGGCGATCTGCCCGCCGGTCGCGTCCTTGAGCACATAGACGACGCCGGGCACGAGGAACGCGGTGTTGCGCAGCTTGGTGCGGACCGTCTCGATGTCGAGCGTGGCGCCGGTCTCGAAATAGCGGGCGTCATGCCAGTAACGGATCGAGGTGCCGGTGGACTGGCCCCGCTTCATCCGGCCGGTGACGCTGAGGCCCGAGCGGCGGGTGAACGGCGCGGCCGGGCCTGGGCCGTCGAAGTCGCCGGGGACGCCGTGCTGGAAGGCCATGTGGTGGACCTTGCCGCTGTGGCGCACGGTCACGTCGAAGCGGTGCGACAGCGCGTTGACCGCGGACGCGCCGACGCCGTGCAGGCCGCCGGAGGTCTTGTAGCCGGAGCCGCCGAACTTGCCGCCGGCGTGCAGCCGGGTCAGCACCAGCTCGACCCCGGACATGCCCGACTTCGCGTGCACGTCGACGGGAATACCGCGGCCGTCGTCGTCGACCTGGACGGAACCGTCGGCGTGCAGGGTCACCTCGACGCGGGTCGCGTGCCCCGCGATGCCCTCGTCGGTGGAGTTGTCGACGATCTCGTTGAACAGGTGAGCGACGCCGCGGCTGTCGGTCGAGCCGATGTACATGCCGGGCCGCTTGCGGACAGCGTCCAGCCCTTCGAGGAGCGTGAGGTCGTCAGCCCCGTACATGGTCTCGGGTTGTGCGGTCAACTCGATGCTCTCCAATGATCCTGGTGCGCTGCTGCCCGCGAGCGTAGCCGCAGGGTCTGACATTTCCGTGGCACCCTCGCCGGATGTGGTGCCCGACGCGTCGGGAAAACCAAACCCGGCACGCCAGGAACAGCAGCCCCGGACCCGGAAAACCAACTGACAGGTTGCTTCTCAGGTGCGGTCAGGTCACGCCGATGTCCCGGTCAGACGCTGTTTCCATGCCGTACGCCCGAATGAGGTGCACCTCCGTGACCGCTTCCGACGCTCCGTCGCGCTCCGGTCCGCTGCGCGCCTTCCACGACATGCGGGTCGGCGGCAAGATCTACCTGGCCGTCGTCATCGTCATCCTCGTGGCGATCGGGGTCGGCGGCCTGTCGATCGCGCGGATGAACACGCTCAACGACCGGCTCACCACGATCAAGGAGCAGAACGTCGACGGTCTGCGCCACGTGGACGCGGCCCGCGGCGGCATCGAGAAGATGTACTCGGACCTGGCGTTCTTCTTCGCCACCACGGGCGGTGGCGGGCAGGGCCCCAGCCTCGCGGAGTTCGTGCAGATGACCCACGCCGACGACAAGATCGTCGACAATGCGATCGCGGACTACCGTTCAGTGAAGCACGGCAAGAACGAGAGCGCAGTCCAGGCGTTCGAGAAGGCATCCACACAGTACCGCGGCCTGCGCGACACAGTGGCGTTCCAGCAGCCGCCGCCGGCCGGGATGACGATCCCGACGGAGCTCCAGGCGCTGATCAAGGCGTTCGACGACGGTCAGACGCGGATGGACGACGCGTTGCAGGCGCTGGTCGACGCCGAGGTCGCCGACGCCAACGCGCAGGTCAAGGCGACCGCGGACACATTTCACGCGGCGGTACGCCTGATCGTCGCCGTGATCGTCGTGGGGCTGCTGCTGGCGGTGCTGCTGGCCACGGCCATCACCCGGCGGATCGTGCGGCCGCTGCGGGAGGTGTCGGAGTCCCTGGCGAAGGTGGCGTCCGGCGACCTCACCCACACCGTCCCCGTCACGTCCCGCGACGAGGTCGGGCAGATGGCGGCGTCGCTCAACCAGGCGACCGAGTCGGTGCGGGAGACGGTGCGGGCATTGCGTACCAGCGCCGACACGCTCTCGTCCAACTCCTCGCAGCTCACGTCGCTCAGCGACCGCATCGCGGTGAACGCCGACTCGGCCAGCACCCAGGCCAGCTCCGCCGCGCACAGCGCGGACCAGGTGTCGCGCAACATGCAGACGGTCTCCACCGGCGCCGACGAGATGGGCTCGTCGATCCGCGAGATCTCCGCCAGCGCCAACGAGGGCGCCCGGGTGGCCGCGCAGGCCGTGGCGGTGGCACAGTCGACGAACGCGACGATCGCGAACCTCGGCGAGTCCTCGGCGCAGATCAGCTCGGTCATCAAGGCGATCACGTCGATCGCCGAGCAGACGAACCTGCTCGCCCTCAACGCCACCATCGAGGCCGCCCGGGCCGGCGAGTCCGGCAAGGGCTTCGCCGTCGTCGCCGGCGAGGTGAAGGACCTGGCGCAGGAGACGGCGAAGGCGACCGAGGACATCTCCCGCCGGGTGGAGGCGATCCAGGCCGACACCGGCCGCGCGGTCGAGGCGATCAGCGAGATCGGCGACATCATCGCCCGGATCAACGATTATCAGACGACGATCGCCAGCGCCGTGGAGGAGCAGACCGCGACGACGAACGAGATGAACCGCAACGTCGGTGAGGCCGCCAACCTCGGCGCGGAGATCGCCGCGCACATCAGCGGGGTCGCGACGGCCGCGCAGGCCACGGCGCAGAGCACCGGGGAGAGCCGGCAGGCCGCCGCGGAGCTGGCGTCGCTGTCCGACGAGCTGCGCGGCCTGGTGTCACGGTTCAGGTACTGATCGAGCCGCGGAAGCTCGCGACCGCCGCGATGATCTCCGCCTCGGTGCGGTCGTTGAGCCGCAGCGGTACCAGATAACGCACCCGACCGCCCACGCCGACGACGAGCGTGCGGGCGAGCAGGACCCGGCGCGGGCCGGCCCGCTCGACGGACTCCCACGGGACCCACACCGCGCGGGCCCACAGCGCCCGCGAGTTCCTGACCCAGAGACCGGCGTGGTCGAGGGCGAGCACCGGGCCGGCCGCGACGATCAGGCGGACCCCGACGGCCACCGCCGCGGCGAACATCAGCAGCGCGCAGCACCCGAACGCCACGACCGCGACGGCGTCGCCGCCGGTGCGGTCCGGGGACTCGCCGGCGAGCAGGCCGAACGCCAGCAGGCCGGTCAGCGGCGCCCAGACGGCCAGGAAGACGGCGCCGAGGAACACCGCCACCCGGGCGGCGCTGCGCCGCACAACGAAGGGCAGGTCGTCAGGAATCCGTTTCTGGGGCGCCGGCGGCGCGCCACGCCAGGACGGCGGCCTCGGTGCGGTCACGCGAGCAGGATACGGTCAGGCGCTCGTGCGGTCGATCCACGAACGGTAGTCGCCCCCGGTGCCGTGCGACTCCAGGTAGTACTCACGCAGGTCGCTGCGGGTCATGAACCCGGCGAGGAAGAACAGCAAGCCCGCCGCGAAAAGCCCGGCGGTGCCGTGCACCCACAGATACCACTCCGGCACCGCCCGCGCATACTCCTGCCGCAGCAGCTCCGGCTCCTCGCCGGTCGGCGCGACCGCCCACTCGGGCCCGCCGACGAGCCCGCACAGCAGGGCGAGGGCGAGCAGCGGGCCGATGACCCAGACCGCCGCCCTGATCTTGGGGTTGTGCCGGCGGACGACCAGCACCAGCACCAGCATGATGACGGCACCGACGGAGGCGACGAGCAGGTTGTTGTGGTAGTCGGCCTCGACCTGCTGCAGCTGCCGCGGTGACATGAGCACGCTGTCCATCGCCGCCAGGTCGCGCTGCACGACAGCCGTCACGCCGGCGTCGAGGGCGAGCAGCGCGGCGGTCGCCGCGACGGACCAGAACACCACCCGGACCTGGGTACCAACCTGCATCGCCACACGCTATCGGGGTGGTGTCCACCCCCGCAGCCCGGTTTCGAGCCGACCAAGACGACCGGCATAGTGCACAATTCTGCGGTGGATCCTGTGATGGCCCTGGCCGGGCTCGGTGTCGGCGTCGTCGTCGGCCTCACCGGCATGGGCGGCGGCGCCCTGATGACACCGATCCTGGTGCTGTTCTTCGGGATCCCTCCCCTCGCGGCGGTCTCCAGCGACCTGGCGGCGAGCGCGGTGATGAAGCCCTTCGGCGGCTGGGTGCACGCCCGCCGCGGCACGGTCAACTGGGCGCTGGTGCGGTGGCTGTGCCTGGGCAGCGTCCCGTCGGCGTTCCTCGGCGTGCTGCTCATGCGGGCGCTCGGCGACGGCGAGTCGGTGCAGGACATCGTCCGCCTGGCGCTCGGCGTCGCGCTCCTGCTCGCCGTCGCCGGGCTACTGCTCAAGGCGTACAAAAGCGGAAAAGGTGAAAAGTCCGACAAAGCGCTGACAGTGCGCCCCGTCCCCACCGTGCTGCTCGGCGCCCTCGGCGGGGTGGTGGTCGGGATGACCTCCGTCGGGTCGGGCTCGCTCATCATTGTGATCCTGCTCGCGCTGTACCCCATGCTGCGCCCGAACGACCTCGTCGGCACCGACCTCGTCCAGGCCATCCCCCTGGTCGCCGCCGCGGCCCTGGGCCATGCCATCTTCGGCGACCTGCAGCTCGACCTCGCCGCCGCGGTCCTGGTGGGTTCCGTGCCCGGTGTGCTCATCGGCGCCCGGCTGTCCTCGCGGGCGCCGGCCGGCGTGGTCCGCGCCGCGCTGGTCATCGTGCTGATCGCCAGCGCGCTGAAGCTGTTCGAGGTGCCCACAGCCGCGGTCGGCGTCGTGGTCGCGGTCACCACGGTCGCGGCGATCGTGATCGCGACGCGCCGACGTCCGGCGTTTTCGGCGGGGGTACCGGCAGCGCCGGCCGAACCGGTCGACGCGCTCGCCATCGCGGGGTGGGACCAACCGCAAGATCGGCGCACGGAGGACGAGACGGACGCGAAAGGGGCACAATCCCAGTGAGAGTGTGACCTCGCTGAAGGAGTGCTTGATGTCTCACGGCCGACTCAACCAACTGCCCGAATGGGCTGCGCTGGCGAAACACCGCGCCGAGCTGGGTGAGGTGCACCTGCGGGACCTGTTCGCCGACGACCCACAGCGCGGCGAGAAGTACTCCCTGCAGGTCGGCGACCTGTACCTCGACTACGGCAAGCACCTGGTCACCGACGAGACCCTCGGCCTGCTGCGTGACCTGGCGGCGGCGCGCGGGGTCGCGCAGCTGCGCGACGCCATGTTCCACGGCGACCGGATCAACTTCACCGAGCACCGGGCGGTGCTGCACACCGCGCTGCGCGCGCCCCGCGACGCGGTCGTCGAGGTCGACGGCGAGAACGTGGTGCCGAAGGTGCACGCCGTGCTGGACCGGATGGCGGCCTTCGCCGAGCGGATCCGCTCCGGCGAGTGGACCGGGTTCACCGGCGAGCGGATCACCACGATCGTCAACATCGGCATCGGCGGCTCCGACCTGGGCCCCGCGATGGCGTATGAGGCGCTGCGCGCGTACACCGACCGCAACCTGGAGATGCACTTCGTCTCCAACGTCGACGGTGCCGACCTCTACGAGGCGGTCCGCGCCGCGGACCCGGCCAAGACCCTGTTCATCGTGTCGTCGAAGACGTTCACCACGATCGAGACGATCACCAACGCGACCGCCGCCCGGCAGTGGATCCTCGACGCGTTCGGCGACGACGCCGCGGTCGCGAAGCACTTCGTCGCCGTGTCGACCAACGCGGGTGAGGTCGCGAAGTTCGGCATCGACACGACCAACATGTTCGAGTTCTGGGACTGGGTCGGCGGCCGGTATTCCTACGACAGCGCGATCGGCCTGTCGCTGATGATCGCGCTGGGCCCGGACGGCTTCCGGCAGATGCTCGACGGGTTCCACGCGATGGACGAGCACTTCCGCACCGCCCCGCCGGAGCGCAACGCGCCGCTGCTGCTGGGGCTGCTCGGCATCTGGTACCGCAACTTCCACGACGCGCAGACCCACGCCGTGCTGCCCTACAGCCACTACCTGTCCCGGTTCACCGCGTACCTGCAGCAGCTGGACATGGAGTCCAACGGCAAGTCCGTCGACCACGACGGTCACCCGGTCGAGTGGCAGACGGGCCCGGTCGTGTGGGGCACCCCCGGCACCAACGGCCAGCACGCCTACTACCAACTGATCCACCAGGGCACGATGCTCATCCCGGCGGACCTCATCGGCTTCACGCAACCGGCGCCCGGCCTCGGCCGCTTCGCCGACCAGCACGACCTGCTGATGGCCAACCTGTTCGCGCAGGGCCAGGCGCTCGCCTTCGGCAAGACGTCCGAGGAGGTCGCGGCGGAGGGTGTGGCCGCCGAGGAGGTCCCGCACCGCACGTTCCGCGGTGACCGGCCGACCACCACGATCCTCGCCGACCAGCTCACCCCGGGGGTGCTGGGGCAGCTCATCGCCCTGTACGAGCACAAAGTCTTCGTCCAGGGTGCCATCTGGGACATCGACTCGTTCGACCAGTGGGGCGTCGAACTGGGCAAGGTCCTCGCCAAGCGGATCGAACCCGCCCTCACCGGCGCCGGCGCAGACCTGTCCGCGCTGGACTCCTCGACCGCGGCCCTGGTCGCCCGCTACCGGGCGCAACGCGGCCGCTGAGTGCCGTTCACCGACGACGAGCTCGCTCGGATGTCCCCATCCGAGCGGGCCGACCTAGCCCGGCGCCTCACCCGCCTGGCGCCGCCGCCGATCCCGTCGGGGGCCGACGCCGAGCGCGCCCGACGCCGGTTCGTCGTCGTGGTCGCCACCGCCAGCCTGCTCATGATCCCGTGGGTGGCGGCCCTGGCGTGGACGCTGCCGCCGCGGTACCTCGCCGGGCACTGGCGGGCCACCTGGGTGGGCTTCGACCTGGTCCTCGCCGCCGCCCTCGCCCTCACCGCGTGGGCGGCGGTGCGCCGCCGCCAGATCGTCGTGCTGACCGCGATCGTCAGCGCCACCCTCCTGGCCAGTGACGCGTGGTTCGACATCATGACCGCGGCGGGCCCGGACCGCTGGGTCAGCCTCGGCACCGCGCTGCTGATCGAGCTGCCGCTGGCCGGCTGGCTGTTCTACACCGCGCACGCCCTGATCCGCCTCAGCATGCGCCGCCTGCTGACCCTGGCCGGCCAGACGGTCATCGACCTGCCGCTGCGGCGCATGCCGCTGTTCGGCGTGCCACCCCGCCGCCGCCGTCGTTAGCTGTCGTCGTTAGCTACGGTGCCGGTATGGCGACCCACTGGACCCTCGGCTGCGACGCGCACGAGCCGCACGCGCTCGCCGCGTTCTGGGCGGCCGCGCTCGGCTACGTGGCCGAGCCGGGCTACGACGAACCGGACGGCGCCTCGATCGTCGACCCGGACGGCTCCGGCCCGGCGATCGGCTTCCTGCGCGTACCGGAGGGAAAGACCGCCAAGAACAAGATGCACATCGACATCCGGGTGGCCGGCGAACCGCCGTGGGACCTGGCCGAGCGGGCCCGGCTGATCCGGTCGCGGGCCGCTGAGCTGGTCGCCGCGGGTGCCACGCTCGTGCGCGAGGTGTCCTACGACGACCAGCTCGGCAACATCATCATGCTCGACCCGGAGGGCAACGAGTTCTGTGTCGCTTGAGCGTTCAGCCGGCGCGCAGCTCTTCCACCAGGGTCGCCCGGGTCGGCGCCCAGCCGAGCGAGCGCGCCTTCGCGCCGGTGGCCTGCTGGTCCAGCAGCAGCGCGTCGGCGAACGGGGCACCGAAACGCTCCCGGGACGCCGCGACGCTCTCCGGCGCCACTCCGGCGCCGCCGGCCGCGGCCTCGGCGACCTCGCGGACCGTCGGGTTCACCCCGGACGCGGCGACCACGTAGCCGAGGCGCTCCCGCCGCTCGACCACGGTGACGTACAGGGCGGCCACGTCCTCGACGTGGATGGTGGTCCAGTGCTGGCTGCCGTCGCCGACGAGCCGGACCCGGCCCTGCTCGTCCCGCCCCGGTGCGAGGACCCCGGCAGGGATGCCGCCGCCGTGGCCGTAGACGATCCCGGGCGTCACGATCGTGGCCACCAGGTCCGCGTCGAGCACCGACCGCTCGACCGCCTGCCGCCACGCGGTCAACGCCGGCGGCGCGAACGGCGCGTCCTCGGTGATGTCGGCGTTGTCGCCGTACACCCAGATCCCGCTGGTGTGCACATACGGCTTGCCGGTCCCGGACAGTGCCTCCACCGCCGCCGCCACGACCGCGCGGTCGAACTGCTCGCTGGTCCCGTCGCCGGGGGCCGCGGCGTGCACCACACCGTCGGCGGCCGAGAACAGCCTGGCCGTCCAGGCGATGTCGTACAGGTCGCCGACGGCCGGCTCGGCCCCCGCCTTGCGGACCTTCGCCGCGGCCTCGTCGCTGCGCACCAGCGCCGTGACGGCGTGCCCGGCGGCGACGAGCTGCTGCAGCACCACGGACCCGATGTACCCGGTCCCACCAGTCAATACGATCTTCATACGCCCGACCGTAGGACTGAGCGGGCACCGGCCGCAGCGTGACGAACGCCGCGCCGCCGACCGGGAATGGCCACCTGGCAAGGGTATTCCCGGCGACCGCTGTGACGATGCCGATCGCGCGGCCGCTAGGGCAGCGCTGCCCTAGCGGCCGCGCGGCCGTCACGGCAGCGCGGCCGCTTTGCGCAGCAGCACCGCGCGTTCCCGGGCGTTGTGGCACAGCCGGGCGGCCAGTTCCAGCTCTTTGCGGGCCTCGGCGGTGCGGCCGAGCCGGATGAGCAGCTCACCGCGGACGCCGGGCAGCAGGTGCGACCCTGGCAGCCGGTCGGTGGCCACGAGCTCGTCCACGATCGACAGCGCCCGCTGCGGCCCGCTCGCCATGGCGACGGCGACGGCCCGGTTGAGTTCGACGACGGGCGAGGGCGCGATCCGCCCGAGCGCCTCGTACAGCAGCACGACGTGATCCCAGTCGGTCTCCCCCACCGACGCCGCCGTCGCGTGGCAGGCGGCGATGCCGGCCTGCAGCCCGTACGGGCCGAGACCCCGCCCGAGGTCCGACGCCGTGCCGAGCGCGGCGATCCCCCGTCGGATCGCCGAGCGGTCCCACAGCCGCCGGTCCTGGTCCTCCAGGAGCACCGCCTCCCCGTCGGGCCCCGTACGCGCCGGGAAACGGGCCGCCGTGAGCTCGAACAGGGCCTGCAGCCCGTACACCTCCGGCTCGCCGGGCAGCACCGCGGCCAGCATCCGGGCCAGGCGGATCGCCTCGTACGCGAGGTCGGGCCGCAGCAGGTTGTCGCCGGCCGTCGCGGTCGAACCCTCCGTGAAGATCACGTAGAGCACGCTGAGCACCCCGCCGAGCCGCTCCCGCCGCTCCCCCGCCGGCGGCAGCTCGAACGGCACCTTCGCCGCGGCGATCGTCTTCTTCGCCCGGGTGATCCGCGCCTGCACGGTCGGCACCGGCACCAGGAACGCCCGGGCGATCTCCTCGCTGGTCAGCCCGCCGACGGTGCGCAGCGTCAGGGCGACCCTGGCCTCGGGCGCCAGCACCGGGTGGCACGCCACGAACATGAGGGCGAGGATGTCGTCGTCGATGCGGTCCGGGTCCCACGGCAGGTCATCCGCGCGCCCCGCCGGTGTCACCGCGCCCGTGGCAGCCTCACCCTCGGTGAGTTGCCCGGCGAGGCTGGCGTACCGGTCGTCGCGCGCCGACCTGCGCCGGAAGCTGTCGATGGCCCGCCGCCGAGCGGTTGCCAGCAGCCACCCCACCGGGTTGTCCGGCGCGCCGTCCCTGGACCAGCTCACGAGGGCCTCGGCGAGCGCTTCCTGCGCGACGTCCTCGGCCAGCTCGAAGTCGCCGGTGTACCGGGCGAGCGCCCCCACGATCCGCGCCGACTCGATCCGCCAGACCGCCTCCACCGCCCGCCGCGCCGGCTCGCTGATCGGCGGCGCGTCCAGACCGGCCTCCGCGCCGGTGTCCGGGCCGGCCTCCGCGCCGGTCTCCGGGACGGCTGCTACGCCGGTCTCCGGGACGGCTGCTGCGCCGGTTTCCGGGCCCGCGGGCGGGCCGCCGCTGGGCGGCCCGCCGGTGCCGGTCGACATCAGAGCTGGCCGGTCCGCTCGCGCCACGCCCGCTCCTTGACGATCCACTCGTTGTCCTGCGGGAACTCCTCGATGCTCGGCACCCGCCGGATCTCACACTTCGAGCCCGCGCCCGCCGGGAGCCGCTTGGCCCACTCGACGGCCTCTTCCTTGGTCGCCACGTCGAGCAGGTAGAAGCCGCCGAACAGCTCCTTCGTCTCCCCGTACGGCCCGTCGGTGACCACCGGCGTCTCGCCGTCGAAGTGCACCACCACCCCGGCCGACGGGTCGTCGAGGCCCTCGGCGGCGACGAGCACGCCGGCGCGGATCAGCTCCTCGTTGAAGCGACCCATCGTCTCGAGCATCTCCTCGAACGGCGTCTCCATCATCTTCGCCATGGACTCATCGGTGCCGCGCATGATCAGCATGTACTTCGTCATCGTCGTTGCTCCTTGCCTTTTCGGGGTCGCCCCTCGACCCTCTCACCCCAAGGTCGAACGGCGCAGCCGCCGATCGACAGCTCCCCCGAAGAAGTTTTTCCGCCGATCTCCGCTCACGTATCCGGGCACCGCACGCAGGACATTCGTGACGGGGACATCCGCGCGGGCACGGTGGAACCGGCGATCCCGAAGTTGCGGCAGGGCTCCTCCTTCCCGGACTGGTTGCTGCAGCACCGCCGTCGCGCTGATCAGGCCCTGATCAGCGTGGTCGCGACGGCGTATCTGCTGGGGGTGTCGACCCGGCGGGTGGAGAAGCCCGGCATCGCCGGGTTGTCCAGGGCCTGGTCGCGGGCGTGGACGGTGAGGACAGCGCCGTTTGGTGGTGATATGGCGTCGGCTCCTCCGTAGTCAACGCTGCGGATAGGTGGTCGAACAGGCCGGATTCGTTGACATCGTTCATGGCCACGACTGAACAGGCCGTCGGCGCTGTGGGCATCGCGGCATCCACGACGTGCCGAAGGGCGCCTGGTGCGAACTCGTGTTCAGCCGAGCGCCTGCATCACCGGGATGAACCAGCGGCCGCGATCACCTGGTAACGGTCGGGCGCCGTGCACCATCACGGTGGTGGAGTTCCGTACCGGGACTGCATGCTGCGTCGCCCATTCGCGCAGCTGCGGATGCCGGTCGTCGAGGTCGAGTCGCACCTGTCCGCTGATCGTCGCGGCGAGATCGGCGATCAACGTCTTCGCGTCGTTGACGGTCTCTGCGAGGACGGGACCGATGAGGACGTTGTCGATGTTTCGCCACGCGCCGGCGTATCCGCTGACCACCTCTCCCCGCTCGACAACGCGTAGCTGCTCGGCGAAGCTCGGCAGCCGCTCCACAAGGTGGCTGCGGTCGGCACCGTTGACCTCTGCGTCGAGCTTGAGGATTGCGGGGAGGTCGCCCGGAACCGCCGGTCGCGACCCGGCTGGATCCGCCGACGGCTCAAACCGACCCACATGCGTGTAGGTCGTGCCGACCGAGATGAAGCCGAGCTTCTCGTAGAGCGGGCGGCCGTGCTCGGTCGCGTTGAGGAACACCGTCGCGTCTCCCGCTTCGGCCAGCGCATGTTGCATCAGCTGTCGACCGAGACCCCGGCCGCCGTAGCGGGCCGCGACGAGCACCATGCTGATCGCCGCGAGCTGGGCGCCGTACCGGGTGAGGATCGCGGTGCCGACCAGGTCGCCGGCATCGTTGCGAAGGCCGTACACGGCACCGACGTCGAACAGCAGACGCCACTTGTGCTCCTCGGGCAGCCACTCGCGGTCCTGGGCCAGAGCGAGGCAGTCAGGGAGCTCGTCGAGCGTCAGGCGCTGAATCCGGTCGATCACGGGTCGATCCTCACGGGCAGGCCACCCCGGCCGCCACCGTATTTGACACAAGAGGGGGTTCACCATGCGGCTTGGCGGGCTGAGCCGAGCTGCGCGCAGCGAAGCGGCTGGACCGCCGAGCCTCACCGTTCGGATTCACTCAGGGCACGTTCGCCGCTACGCGCTTGTGCACGCGCCTGTCGGCCGACAGCGACACGCCGAAGGTCTTGTGTTGCAACAAGAAGACGCAGAACCCGGCATGAAGGTGGTCCATACCGATATCTCCACGAGGGCATCGAGGCCCTCGCCGCCCGTCAACCCTCGCTGCACTCGGTGCTGCTGGCGGCGAAGCTGGCTGGACACTCCCACGTCAACCTCGACGGCACCGCGCTCGCACTTCTACACGTCAAACACGCGACCACCGAACGCCGGCCGGGACGAACCGCCCGCGGACGCCAACACCGGGTCGCGCGCCGAGCGTGAAGTGCGCAAGCCGCGGACCTGCAAAGTCCGGGGAGATCACACAGTGCCTTCATGTGCCGCCCATGCCTGCGGGCCGCAACGTCGGCAACGAGCGCACCGGCAGAATCCGACCGCCCGGACACACGGGCGATCCACCCCCAGGGTGAGCTCGAACTGGGGGTGGATCGCGGGTGGGTCAGTCGACCTCGACGGCCGCGGCGGCGAACTGGGCGGAGTACAGCCTCGCGTAGGCGCCGGCCGAGGCGAGCAGTGACTCGTGGGTGCCCTGCTCGACGATCGTGCCGTGCTCCATGACGAGGATCAGGTCGGCGTCGCGGATGGTGGACAGGCGGTGGGCGATGACGAAGCTCGTCCGGCCCGCGCGCAGGGTGCTCATCGCGCGCTGGATGAGGACCTCGGTGCGGGTGTCGACGGAGCTGGTCGCCTCGTCGAGGATGAGGATCGTCGGCTCGGCGAGGAAGGCCCGGGCGATCGTGATGAGCTGCTTCTCGCCCGCCGAGACGCCGGCGCCCTCCTCGTCGATGACGGTGTCGTAGCCGTCGGGGAGGGTGCGGACGAACCGGTCGGCGTGGGCCGTCTCGGCCGCGGCGACGATCTTGTCCTGGGTCGGGTGGTCGGCGCCGTAGGCGAGGTTCTCCGCGATGGTGCCCTGGAAGAGCCACGTGTCCTGCAGGACCATGCCGATCTGTTCGCGCAGGTCGTCGCGGGTCATCGTGGCGATGTCGACGTCGTCGAGGAGGATGCGCCCGGCGGTCAGGTCGTAGAAGCGCATGACGAGGTTGACGAGGGTGGTCTTGCCGGCGCCGGTGGGGCCGACGATCGCGACCGTCTGGCCGGGCTCGACGGTGAGGGTGAGGTCCTCGATGAGGGGCTCGTCCGGCTTGTACCGGAACGACACGCCCTCGAACGTGACCTTGCCCCGCACCTGGGTGGGCCGGGACGGCTTGGCCGGGTCCGGAGACTGCTCGGCCGCGTCGAGGAGCTGGAACACCCGCTCCGCGGAGGCGACCCCGGACTGCACCAGGTTGGCCATGCTCGCGACCTGGGTCAGGGGCTGGCTGAACTGGCGGGAGTACTGGATGAACGCCTGCACGTCACCGAGGGACAGCGACCCCGACGCGACCCGCAGCCCGCCGACCACGGCGACGAGGACGTAGTTGAGGTTGCCGATGAACATCATCGCCGGCTGGATGAGCCCGGAGATGAACTGGGCCCGGAACGCCGCGGTGTACAGCGCCTCGTTGTGCTCCTCGAACGTCTTCGCCGCCTCGGCCTGCCGGCCGAAGATCTTCACCACGGCGTGCCCGGTGAACATCTCCTCGATGTGGCCGTTGAGCTTGCCGGTGCTGGCCCACTGCTTCACGAACTGTGGCTGGGACCGCTTGCCGATGCGCATCGTGACCAGCACCGACACCGGCACCGTGACCAGGGCGATGGTCGCGAGCAGCGGCGAGATCCAGAACATCATGCCGAGGACACCGATGATGGTCAGCAGCGACGTGAGCAGCATGCTCAGCGACTGCTGCAGGGTCATCGCGATGTTGTCGGTGTCGTTGGTGGCGCGGCTGAGCACCTCGCCGCGGGGCTGCTGGTCGAAGTAGCTCAGCGGCAGCCGGGACAGCTTGGCCGAGACCTGCTCGCGGAGCCGGTACACGGTGCGCTGCACGACGACCGTCGTGAGGCGGGCCTGGAGCAGGCCGAGAATCCAGGCGCCGAGGTAGATGACGGCGACCCACAGCAGGACCCGCTCGAGCCGGGCGAAGTCGATGCCGCGGCCGGGCACGACGTGGTCCATCGCGGCGAGCATGTCGGCGTAGCGGTCCTGGCCACGTGACCGGGCCGCGGCGACCGCCTCGGCCTTGGTGATGCCGGCCGGCAGGTCCCGGCCGACGATGCCCTCGAAGATGACGTCGGTGGCCTTGCCGAGCAGCCGCGGCCCGATGACGGACAGCACGACGCTGCCGATGCCGAACACCAGCACCGCGGCGATCAGCAGCCGGTCAGGGGCGAGCATCCGCAGCAGCCGCTTGGAGGACCCCTTGAAGTCCTCGAGCTTCACCGGCGGCCCGCCGGCTCCCATCATCATCCGGCCGGGGCCGAACGCGGGCGGCGAGGGCCGCGATCCGCCGCCGGGCCCGCCGGGACGTCCAGGACCCGTCATGCCGCTGCCTCCTGCTCGGTCAGCTGGGACAGGACGATCTCGCGGTAGGTCGCGTTGTCGTCCATCAGCTCGGTGTGGGTGCCGGTGCCGACCACGCGGCCCTCGTCGAGCACGACGATGGTCTGCGCGTCGCGGATCGTGCTGACCCGCTGCGCGACGATGACGACCGTCGCGTCGCCGATCTCGGTGCGCAGCGCGTCGCGCAGCGCGGCGTCGGTCGCATAGTCCAGGGCGGAGAACGAGTCGTCGAAGAGGAAGACCTCCGGCCGGGCGACGAGCGTCCGGGCGATCGCCAGGCGCTGCCGCTGCCCGCCGGAGACGTTGGTGCCGCCCTGCGCGATCGGCGCGTCGAGGGCCTCGGGCATGGCCCGCACGAAGTCGGCGGCCTGCGCGACCTCCAGGGCCCGCCACAGCTCGGCGTCGGTCGCGTCGGGCCGGCCGTAGCGCAGGTTGGACGCGACGGTGCCGGAGAACAGGTAGGGCTTCTGCGGCACCATGCTCACCGTCGCCGCCAGCAGCGCCGGGTCGATGTCCCGCACGTCGACGCCGTCGACCAGGATGGCGCCGCCGGTCGCGTCCATCAGCCGGGGGACCAGGTTGAGCAGGGTGGTCTTGCCGGCGCCGGTGCTGCCGATGATCGCGGTCGTCTCGCCGGGGCGGGCGGTGAGGTCGATGCCGCTGATGACGGGCGACTCCGCGCCCGGATAGCGGAACTCGACGCCGCGCAGCTCCAGGTCGCCGCGGCGGGGGAGGGTCGTGACCGCCTTCGCCGGCGGCACGACGCTGGACTTGGTGGTGAGGACCTCCTGGATGCGCTCGGCGCACACCTCGGCCCGGGGGATCATGACGAACATGAACGTCGCCATCATGACCGACATCAGGATCTGCATGAGGTAGCTCAGGAACGCGGTCAGCGCCCCGACCTGCATGCCGCCGCTGTCGATGCGGTGCGCGCCGAACCAGAGCACGAGAATGCTGGAGGCGTTGACGACCAGCATCACCGTCGGGAACATCAGCGACATCAGCCGGCCGACGGCGAGGGACACGTCGCGCAGGTCGCCGTTGGTCTTGGCGAAGCGGACCCGCTCGTGCTCGTCGCGGACGAAGGCGCGGATGACCCGGATGCCGGTGATCTGCTCGCGGATGACGCGGTTGACGAGGTCGATACGCACCTGCATGGTGCGGAACAGCGGCCGCATCCGCACCACGATGAGGGAGATGACGCCGATCAGGATCGGCACGACGACCAGCAGCAGCGCCGAGAGCGGCACGTCCTGCACCAGCGCGAGGATGATGCCGCCGACGCACATGATCGGCGCGGACACCATCAGCGTGAAGGTCATCAGCACCAGCATCTGGACCTGCTGGATGTCGTTGGTGGTGCGGGTGATCAGCGACGGCGCGCCGAACTGCCCGACCTCCCGCGCCGAGAGCTCCTGCACCTTGTCGAAGATGCCCGCGCGCACGTCACGGCCGAGCGCCATCGCGGTGCGGGCGCCGAAGTAGACCGCGGCGGCGGAGCACACGATCTGCACGGCCGTGACGGCGAGCATCCAGCCGCCGATGCGCATGATGTAGCCGGTGTCGCCGGTGATGACGCCGCCGTCGATGATGTCGGCGTTGAGGGTCGGCAGATACAGCGTCGCGAGGGTCTGCACCAGTTGCAGCAGCACCACCAGCGCGATCGGCCGTTTGTAGGGCCCTAGGTAGGTTTTGAGCAGTTGGATGAGCATCGTCAGGCGTCTCCCCCGGTGGTGTCGGTCGGGTGGACCAGCAGGCCGTCGAGCAGGACGGCGACCACGCCGTCGGCGTCGAGGACTTCGGGCTCGGCCAGCTCGGCCCGGACCGACGCGATGGAAAGCAGCACGAGCAGGCCGGCGGTGCTGCCGGGGCTGCGCCGCAGCAGCGCCCGGTCCGGCTCGATGATGGCCGCGACCGTCTCGGTCAGCCGTCGCCGGCCCTCCATCAGCTGCTCGACCTGCCGCCTGCCGACCTCCATCGGCAGCGTGCGGGCGACCATCATCAGCTGGGCATTGGCTTCGAAGCGGCGCATCAGGATCGCCGCGGCGTCACGCATGCGCTCCCGCAGGGGTGCCTGCGGGTCGATGGCGCTCAGCTGGCGCTGCACCGACTCCTGGTCGAAGGCGGTGCCGAGGGCGGCGAGGATCAGCGAAGCCTTGTCGGGGAAGACGCCGAAGATGGTGCCCTCGGCGACACCCGCGGCCTCGGCGATCTGCTTCGTGGTGACCGCCGCGCCGTGCGTGCACAACAACGGGATGGTCGCGGCGATGATCGCCGCCCGCCGCTCGTCCGGCGACAGCGCGGGCACGCGCCGGCGGCGGGTCTGCACGGGCTGCTGGTTCACGAAGGCCACCTTAATGAGCGAGCACTCACTCGTACAAGTGAATTTCCAAAGAGACGAGAACCACACCCTAAGCACACCCACCGACACTTCCGGCCGTCCGCTACCACACGGCAACCGACCGTGATCGCGGCAGGCACCTGGGTATCCCCAACCTGATGGAGCACAGCCGAGCCGGGGGGACGAGATGACGACACATGCTCACGACGAGGACGCCCGCCTCGCCGCGCTGCACAGTTACGGCGTCCTCGACGGCCCCCGCCCCTCAGCCCTAGACGAGCTGACCCGGCTGGCGAGCTCGATCTTCGACGCCCCCATGGCGGCGGTCTCCCTCGTCGACCGGGACCGGCAGTGGTTCGCCGGCAACACCGGCCTCGGCGACGCCGAGACCCCGCTGGACGTCTCCTTCTGCGCGCGCACCGTCACCGACCGGCGGCAGCTCGTCGTGCCCGATGCCCGCACCGACCCGCACTTCCACTCGTACCGCAACGTCACCGGCGAACCGCACATCCGCTTCTACGCCGGCTCCCCGCTCATCGACGAGGACGGCCACGCCCTCGGCGCCCTGTGCGTCATCGACGACCGCCCCGGCGACCTCGGCCCGCGCCAGCGCGAGGCCCTGGACACCCTCGCCGCGCAGGCCGTGGGCCACCTCTCCCTGCTGCGCAACCGGATCCTGCTCACCGAGCTCGGCGACGAGCTGGCCCGCGCCACCCAGCGCGAGGAGGACCTCATCGCGACCGTCTCGCACGAGCTGCGCACCCCGGTCGCCGCGATCCAGGGCTACCTGGAACTCCTGGCCGAGGAGGAGCAGCTCACCGCGTACACCCGGCTCGTGGAACCGATCCAGCGCAACGGCGAGCGGCTCATCCGCATGGTCGACCACCTGCTCACCGGCACCCGGCCGGCGCACGCGCCGAGTGAACTGCACCGCACCCAGGTCGACCTGGCGATGGTCGTCGAGGCCGCCTGGCGGGCCTGCCGCACCCTCGCCGAGCAGCGCGCGGTGGCGCTGACGGTGGTGCCCGCGCCGGTCCAGGTCGTGGTGCGGGCCGACGTGACCCAGTTGACCCACGCGGTCCAGCAGCTGGTGCGCAACGCGGTGCTGTTCACCCCGCCCGGCGGCGACGTCACCGTGTCCGTCGTGGCGGGCCCGGTGCCGACCGTCGAGGTCGCCGACACCGGCGTGGGCGTGCCCGCCGACGAGCTGCCCTACGTCTTCCAGCGCTTCTACCGCGGCCGGCACGCCCGCCAGCAGGCCGTGCCCGGCGTCGGCCTGGGCCTGCACATCGCCCGGCAGGCCGCGTCCGCACACGGCGGCAACGTGACGCTCAGCTCAAGTGGAGCGGGCACCACGGCCCGGCTGTCGCTGGCCGGATAGTCGTTTCCGCCGGTGTACGACCAGCGCTACCCCTCCAACAGGCTGCTCCCGAGCACGCCGGCCAGCCAGGCGACGTAGACGTCCTGCGGCCAGCCGCGGGCGCCGGTCAGCTGGGCGTACACCTGCGGCGAGGTCAACGCCCAGCACGCGTCGGCCGCCCGTTGCACCGGCAGCCCCGCACGCAGGATGCCCTGCTCGGCCAGGTGCGCCACGAACGCGCCGACCCCGGTGAGCCGCTCCGCATCGGTGGTCGCCCGCAGCTCGGCGATCTCCGGGTCCGCCTCGGTCAGCACCGCGAGCAGGCCGCCCAGCCGGTGCATGATCCCGGCGACGAACGCGGCATACGCCAGCAGCTTCTCCCGCGGATCGCGCAGTGCCAGGATCGCCGCGACCTCGGGCCGCGCGCCGAGCGGCACCTGCAGGTCGTCGCCGGCGATGCTGCGGTCGTACACCGCCTTCATGAGCCCCTGCTTGTTCCGGAAGGTCTTGTAGATCAGCTCCGGCGACACCCCCGCGCGCTCGGCGACGGCCCGGATGGTGGTCGCCTGATAGCCGTCGCGCAGCACGAGCTCAAGCCCCGCGTCCAGCACGGCGCGGCGGTTGCCCGCGGCCGCGGCGCGCCGCCCCGCTGTGTCGTAGGTCCTGCCGGTCACGGGTGCCATTCTCCCCCGTCTTTCGATACAGTCGACTGTACTGAAACTTGGAGGGACCATGCCCGAGATCGCGACCGGTGTGCACCGCCTGGGCGACGACGCCGTCAACTTCTTCCTGCTCGAAGGCCTGATCGACGGCAAGGACGGGCTGACGCTCGTCGACGCCGGCCTGCCGGCGCACTACAAGCAGCTCACCGCGCTGCTCGGGCCGAGGATCGCCGACATCCGCGCGGTCCTGCTCACCCACGCCCACATCGACCACATCGGCCTCGCCGGGCGCCTGCACCGCGAGGTCGGTGCCGCCGTGCACGTCCACGCCGGCGACGCGGCGATGCTCGCCCGGCCCGTCGCCGCCAACGGCCGCTGGAAGGCGGAGCGGTCGCTGCTGCCCTATGCGCTGCGCCGCCCGGCCGCGCTGCGCGCGCCGCTGCACCTGGCCACGCACGGCGCGTTCTGGCGCACCCCGCCGGTGCCGGCACCCGTCCCCATCACCGCAAACGGGACGCTGAGCGTCCCGGGCCGCCCCACCGCCGTGGCCGTCCCCGGGCACACCGCCGGCAGCGTCGCGTTCCACTTCCCGGAACACGGGGTGCTGTGCACCGGCGACGCACTCGTCACCGACGACTCGATCATCGGCCGGCGCGGCCCGCGGATCGTGTGCCGGGCGTTCACCGCCGACTCCGCCGCGGCGCTGCGCTCCCTGGACGCCCTCGCCGGCCTCGACGCGACCCTCGTGCTGCCCGGACACGGCGCGCCGTTCGACGGCGCCCCGGCCGACGCGGTCGCCGCGGCCCGGGCGGCCGGAGCGGCATGACGTGGAACTTTCACGGTCCCTGGCTTGTCCCGCCGTACCGGTGACGTCGATGCTTGCCAATGCGCGAAACCCGTGGGAACACTGCGCTCACCTCATGTGAGGAGGAGCACATTGCGCCCTGTATGGAGCGTCGTCGCGGCCATTGCCGTCGGCGCCGTCGCGGTCCTCGTGGTGCCCGCCCCGGCGGAAGCCCACGGTGTCGCGATGGTCCCCGGCAGCCGCACCTATCTGTGCTATGTGGACGGTCTGCGGTCCACCGGCCAGATCGTCCCGACCAACCCCGCCTGCGCCGACGCCGTCGCGCAGGGCGGGCAGCAGCCGCTGTACGACTGGTTCGGCGTGCTGCGCTCCGACGCCGGTGGCCGCACCACCGGCTACATCCCCGACGGCCAGATCTGCGGGGCGGGCACGACGAAGTACGCCGCGTACAACGCCGCCCGCACCGACTGGCCGCTCACCCACCTGACCGCCGGGTCGACGATCCAGCTGCGCTACAGCAACTGGGCCGCCCACCCCGGCACGTTCCACCTGTACATCACCCGCAACGGCTGGAGCCCCACCACCCCGCTCGCCTGGGGTGACCTCGAACCGTTCTGGAGCGCGACCGACCCGCCGCAGTCCGGCCCGCCCGGCTCGCTGAACTACTACTCGTTCAACACCACCCTGCCGTCGGGCAAGAGCGGCCGGCACATGCTGTTCATCCAATGGGTGCGCTCCGACAGCCAGGAGAACTTCTTCAGCTGCTCCGACATCGTCTTCGACGGCGGCAACGGCGAGGTCACCGGCATCGGCGGCACGCCCACGTCACCGTCCGCGTCACCGCCGGTGTCCACGTCGCCGTCGCGGTCCACCTCGCCGTCGGCGTCGGCGTCCGTGTCGCGCTCCCCGTCCCGGTCCGCGTCCTCCTCGCCGGCCCCGTCCGGCGGCGCGTCCGCGTGCACCGCGACCTGGAGAACCGTCCCCAGCTCGTGGGCCGGGCACTTCCAGGCGGAGGTCACCGTCCGCAACAGCGGATCCGGCAGCCTCAACGGGTGGACGGTGCGGTGGCAGTACCAGAACGGGCAGGGCTTCGAAGGATCGCCGTGGAACGGCACCCTGGTCGGGCAACCCCCGAACGCCGCCGTGAGCAACGTCGACTGGAACAGGGTCCTGGCCGCCGGTGCCACGACATCGTTCGGGTTCAACGCAACCGGCACCGCCCCGGCGACCGCTCCGACGCTGAGCTGCACCAGCCCATGATCAAGTCCCCGTTGCTCCGACTGCTGACCGGTGTGGCGGCGGTGGCGTTGGTACTCGTAGGCCTCGTCATCGCCACCACCCGGACGGGCAAGCCGGAGGCACCCGCCGAGAAGGAGCCGGTGCACACCGTCACCGGCACCCTCGACGGGCGGCAGGCGGCCACGCTCGAGGTGGTCAGCGGCGCCGAGTCGGTGATCATCCACAGCGAGCCGATGGACGGCTACCTGTACCGCGCCTCGACGCTGCCCGGCAGCCGGGTCGAACCGGCCGCCGCAGTGGACGGCGACGTGGTCCGGCTCAGCCTCAACGGCACCGAGGTCGCCGGCCAGGCCACCATCCACGTGTACCTGAACTCGACCGTCCGCTGGCAGCTCAAGCTCGCCGGCGGCGGCCTGCGGCAGGTCGTCGACTTCGCCTCCGGCCGCCTCGCCGGCGTCGACGTGGTCGCCGGCGTGCAGGAGCTCGACGTCACCGTGCCGAAACCGGAGGGCGAGCTGCCGATCCGGGTCGGCGGCGTCGGCAAGCTGCTCGTGCACGCCCCCGCCGGCCCGCCGGCCCAGCTGACCCTCGGCGCGGGCAGCACCGTCGGCAAGGCCACCCTGGACGCTTCCGCGAAGCAGAACCTGTCCGGTGGCGCGGTCCTCGCCCTGCCGGGCTGGCAGCAGGCCGCCGACCGCTACACCCTGCGCGTCGACGGCGGCGCGGCCGAGGTCCTCCTCGACCGCCGCTGACCAGGGCAGCAGCACACCGGAGGCGCGGGCCACCAGGCCCGCGCCTCCGCCGTCATCCGGCAACGAGCGTAGGGCGCGGAATGTCCGCGACGCGCGGCTCGCGCTGGATCAGATCGCGGGCCCGGTGCGGGGCGTCGCGGAGGCTCGGGCGGGCACGTTCGTGCACTGCGTCGAGGCAGGGGCCGGACCTGCGCCAGGTGTTTGGGGGTGGGGCGGTCAGCGGATCCGGATGGTGACGAGGAGGGCGCCGGTGGGGCGGGCGCCGCGGCCGGGGATGCGCATCGTCCGGCCGTCGGGCATGTTCTGCGGCAGGCGGACCTCGACCGTGCCGGTGGTGGTCGGGACGGTGACGACGGCGCCGGAGCGGGCCTGTTCCTTGGTGACGTCGAGGGTGTACAGGAAGTCGTCGCCCCGGCGTTCGAAGCGTTCGTGCGGGTCGATGAGGACGCGGACGAACAGGTCGCCGCCCGGGCCGCCGGGATCGGGGCTCGGGTGTGCCCGGCCGGACAGTTTGACGCGCTGGCCGTCGCTGATCCCGGCCGGCAGGCGCACCTTCAGGGACCGCTTGCCCAGCTCGCCGGTCAGCCCTGAGCCCCCGCAGGCGGCGCAGGTGGCGCCGCGGGCCGCGCCGGCGGCGACGCCGGTGCCCTTGCAGGGGGCGCAGAGGGTGGGCCAGTTCATGTTCAGCACGACGACGCCGTCGCGGGCCTGGGCCTTGGTGAGCACGACGTCGGTCTCGTGGTTGCGGCCCGGGCGGCGCGGGGGCTCGCTCGGCCCGGGTTTGAAGAACGTCTCGAGGAGGTCCGCGAACCCGCCCGCCCCGAACGCCTCCGGCGCCGCCGGCTCCGACGGTCCAGGCGCCGACCCAGACGCGGCCGTCGGCTCCGACGCCGCGGCCGGCGAGTCCGGCGGTGCGGCGGTCGCCCGGGCCGGCGGCGCGGTTGGCGGTGCGGTAGGCGGCGGGGTCGGCGTCCGGGCCGACGGCGCGGCCGAGGTCGACGGCGCAGTCGAGGTCGGCGTCGAGGTCGACGGCGGGGTCGACGGTGCAGTCGGCGTCCGAGTCGTCGGCGCATCCGCCGGCGAGGAAGGCGGCGAGGCAAGCGGCGGGGTCAAGGGCGCGGTCAGTGGCGAGGTGAGCGGGGAGGTGAGCGGGGAGGCAGGCGGCGGGGTCGAGGGTGCGGTGAGTGGCGGGGCGGGGGTCGGTGGGCCGGCGAGGGTGACCAGGCCGCCGTGCGCGACCACCAGCTCAGGCTGCTCGATCACGACCGGTGCCACCCGCAGCGCCCGGTGCAGCATGGTGGCCACCAGCGGGGTCCTGCTCGCGCCGCCGACCAGGAACACGCCGGTGAGCCGGTCGGCGGGGACCTTGCTGGCGGCGATCGTGTCGCGGGTCAGGCGCACGGTGCGGTCCAGCCACGGCCGGGCGATCGTCTCGTACTCGTCGCGGGTGAGATGCGCGTCGACGTCGAGGACCGGCACCGCGAGGTCCGCCGTGGTGCCGCGCGACAGCTGCTCCTTCGCGGCCCGGGCGTCGTCCCACAGGTGGCGGCGGTGGCGGCGGTCGGCCGGGCTCTGCGGTGCCCGCAGCCGCTGCCACGCGGGGTCGTCGGGCTGGACGGTGCGTTGCGCCCAGTCGACGACGGCTGCGTCGAGGTCGATCCCCCCGACGTCGTCGAGGCCGTCGGCGGCGGCGACCTCCCAGGTGTCCTCGCCGGTGCGGCGGACCACGCTGACGTCGAACGTGCCGCCGCCGAAGTCGTACACGACGATCGCGTCGCCGTGGCGCACCTGGTGGCCGAGGACGGTGGTGAAGTAGGCCGCCGCGGCGACGGGTTCGCTGACCAGTTCGACGCCGGTGAGGCCGGCCGCGTCCGCGGCTGCGGACAGCAGGCCACGCCGGTGCGCTCCCCAGCCGGCGGGGCAGGTGAGCACGGTCCGCTCGGGTGCGGTCCCGCCGAGGGTGCGGGCGGCCTCCTCGCGGACCCGGCGGAGCACGGCCGCGCACGCGTCGACCACGCCGACCTCGACGTCGCCGAGCAGCAGGGTGCCGTCGTCGAAGCGGCGTTTCGGGTTGGGTTCGTACCTGGCGGGGTCGGCTCTCGCGGAGCGGTCCGCGTCCCGGCCGACCAGCAGCCTGCCGTCGGCGCCGGCGAACACCGCGGAGGACAGCAGCGGCGAGGCGTCGAACAGCAGCGGCTCGACCCGGCCGTCGTTCCGCGCGAGGACCGCCACCGTGTGCGACGTACCGAAGTCGAGGGCGAGACCGGGAGCGATGGACGTCACCGCCGCAGCCTATCGACGCCCCGCTCGCCCGGCGTCCACCACACCGGTGCGGCCGGCCCCGCCGAACGTGGCAGGAACCGGAAACGCGCCCCGCAAGGACCGAAAACGGACGGCCACGATAGGGTCCGGCGATGATCGATGAGGACGGCTATTTCGGGGAGCGGGTCGCCGCCCGCTACGACGAGTCGTCGAGGGAGATGGCGGACCCCACGGTGGTGACGCCGGCCGTCGACACGCTGGTCGAGCTCGCCGACGGGGGCAAGGCGCTGGAGCTGGGCATCGGCACGGGGCGCATCGCGCTGCCGCTTGCCGCCCGTGGCGTGCCCGTGCATGGCATCGACCTGTCCCGGGCGATGGTGGCCCGGCTGCGGGAGAAGCCCGGCGGCGACGCGATCGGCGTCACGATCGGCGACTTCGCCACGGCCCGGGTCGACGCGGCGTTCTCGGTGGCGTACCTGGTCTTCAACACGATCATGAACCTGACGACCCAGGCGGCGCAGGTCGCCTGTTTCCGCAACGTCGCGGCGCACCTGCAGCCGGGCGGGCGGTTCGTCGTCGAGGTGATGATGCCGGACCTGCGGCGGCTGCCGCCGGGGCAGGACGTGGTGCCGTTCCACGTGAGCGCGACCCGCTGGGCCTACGACCTGTACGACGTCGCCACCCAGTCGATGAGCTCCAACTACGTCGAGGTCTCGGGCGGCCGCGGCGGCTTCCGTTCCATCCCGTTCCGCTACGTGTGGCCGGCCGAGCTGGACCTGATGGCGCAGATGGCCGGCCTGCACCTGCAGCACCGCTGGTCCGGCTGGCAGCGGGAGCCGTTCACCAGCGACAGCGCCCAGCACGTGTCGGTGTGGGAGAAGCCGCTCCTGCCGGACTGATCAACCCGTTTGACCCTGGGGACGCCGCCGGGAAGGATCAGCGCAGCGTTTCGGCGGATAGGGGGCTGCGAGATGCGCAACCGGCGGGTGAGCCTGCTCGACATCGGGTTGGACCAGTCGTTCGACGCGTCGATGGCGTTCGTGCAGTCGACGTTGCAGAGCATCAACGCCGGCCTGCCGGAGCCGATCGTGGACATCGACTTCGTGCGCTCCCGCGACCTCGACACGGTCCTGGCCGCGTTCACCGCGCAGTGTGACGTCCTGCACGTGATGGCGCACGGCGACCACGGCGAGACCCCCATGTTCAGCAGCACCGACGGCAAGACCGCCATCACGCTGGAGGAGATCGGCGACTACTCCAGCGACCGCGGGCACGGCCTCAACGCGAGCACCGTGCTCGCCGACGGGTGCAAGACGGGCATCGGCGCCTGGCAGCGGGCGCTGCGCAACTGCCTGCACGGCGAGATCGTCTACATCGGCGCGTCCGCCCTGGTCGGCTGGCATGAGAGCACCGTGTTCTGCTCGGCGTTCTACGGCGCGTTGTTCCGCAACAAGGGCAAGGGTGTCACCCCGGCGGAGCAGGCGTGGGACGCCGCCCGCCGCGCCATCGACGCGTATGCGGCGATCACGGACCGGGTCTGCCCGTACAAGGTGATGGTGCTGGAGCCGAGCCGCCGGGCCCGCCTGACATTGGGAGCTTAAGGGCGGATTTGTCGGGTAGGTCGGGCGCCGTGCTGACGAACCTTGCGCATCTGGACTCGTTGCGGGTCCGTGTCACCCCGCCGCCGCAGCCGGGGCACACCACGTTCCGGCTGCTGGAGGAGCCCTCGGTCGAGGTCGTGTGGACCTATGCGGCGCGGCTCCCGGACGGCAGTTACCTCCCGGTCGGCGGCGGGCCCGTCGACCCTGACACCGGTCACTACACCCAGGGGGCGTTCAACGCCGACGACATCGCCCGGGCCGCGGTGGTCTACCTGCGGCACTGGCGAGCCACGGGCGCGGACACGAGCCGGCTCGCGGCGCGGCAGCTGCTGCGCGGGCTGTGCTACCTGCAGACCGTGCACGACGACGACCCCGACGACCCCGCCCACGGCAACGTGGTGCTGTGGCAGCAGCCGGACGGCACCCTCAACCGCAGCGGCATCCCCGCGGAGAACCCCGACCCGTCCGACAGCGGCGAGTCGGCGTGGCTGGCCCGCACCGTGTGGGCGCTCGGCGAGGGCTACGCGGCGTTTCAGGGCGATCCGGACTTCGCCGCGTTCCTGCGGCGCCGGCTGCGCCTCGCGATGAGCGCGATCCGTCGGCAGGTGCTGCCACGGTACGGCCAGTGGCGCGTCGTCGAGGAGTCCGCCACCCCCGCGTGGCTGATCGGTGACGGTGCCGACCTGACCGGCGAGGCCCTGCTGGGGCTGTGTGCGTACACCGGATGCAGCGGCGACGACGACGCGCGGAAGCTCCTCGAGCAACTCGCCGAGGGCGTGACCGCCATGCGGACGGGCACGCCGTGGACGTGGCCGTTCGGCGCGGTGCTGCCGTGCGCCCTGTCGCGCAGCGCCTGGCACGCATGGGCCGGGCTGGCACCGGCCGCGCTGGCCCGCGTCTACGAGGTGGCCGGTGACCTGGCGGCCCGGGACGCGGCGCTGGCCGACGCCGCGTCGTTCACCCCGCACCTGCTGGTCGAGGGCGGACCGGACAATTTGCGGGTCGCGGTGCCGGGCGCGCGGGAGGCGCTGACGATCGACGGGGTGCAGCTGTCCTACGGTGCCCAGTCGCGGGTCGAGTCGCTGCTGACCGCGGCGAGGGTGACGGGACGGCCGGCGCTGTCGACCTTGGCGGGGATCGCCGGTTCGTGGTTCTTCGGCAACAACCCGGCCGGAGCGCCGATGTACGACCCGGCGACCGGCCGCACCTACGACGGCGTCGACATTCCCGACGCGCCGCCGCAGCAGCTGGGCCCGCGGGGGGTCGTGCACCGTGACGCGGGCGCGGAGTCCACGATCCACGGCCTGCTCGCCATGCTCGCCCTGGACGGGGACCCGCACGCGGCGGCGGTCGCGCGGATCGCCGAACCCGACGGCAACACCGACACCAGCGACTGCCGCAAGGACGGTGAGGTGCGCTGCCTGACGCTGCGGGACCCGCGCACCGGGGCGCAGGCGACCCTGCTGCGCAGCGTCGCGACGAGCACCCGGATCTGCGACGTCGACCTGGCCAACGCCGGCCCCGGTGAGGGCACCGCCACGGTGACGGTCAACGACCCCGCCGGCGAGGAGCTGGAGCATTACACGACGTCGGCCGGCCGTATCCGGGCGCTGGTGCCGGCCGGTGGGTTCACCATCGTCACGAGGATGCCGGAGGTCGGCTGACGAAAGTCCCGGCAGGGGTATCGGGGGAACCCGCTACCCTTGGCCGGTGCCTGATCAACCCGTCCGCCCGGGCGTTGTCCTCGCCGCTGTCGCGGTGGGCGGGTCGGCGGGCAGCGCCGCCCGATACGGGGTGGCGCTGCTCCTGCCGCACGACGCGGGAGCCGGGGTGCCGTGGGCGACCCTTGCCGTGAACGCGCTCGGGTGCCTGCTCATCGGGGTCCTCGTGGTCCTGGTCGAGGGGCGGCACCCGTTGCTGCGGCCGCTGCTCGGGGTCGGGGTGCTGGGCGGGTTCACGACGTTCTCCACCTATGCCGTCGACGCCGTCGTGCTCGCCGACCGGGGCGCGGCGTGGACCGCGGCCGCCTATGTCGCCGGCACCCTGGTCGCCGCCCTCGCGGCCGTGTCCCTCGGGGTGTTCGGGACCCGGCGCCTGGTGGCGCCGGGTCGCACGGTGAGCCCCGCGGTGCGGACCCCGCGGCCGGCCCTCGGCGACGTCCGCGCCGCCGCTGACGAGAGGCCGACGGTGTGACGCTGCTGCTGGTGCTGCTCGGCGGGGCGGTCGGCGCGCCGGCCAGGTATCTCACCGACCGGGTGCTGCGGGACCGGTCGCCGCTGGGGACGCTGGCGGTCAACGTCTTCGGCAGCGCGCTGCTGGGCGTGCTGATCGGCGCCGACGACGCCCTGCCCGCCGCCGTGAAGACCCTGGTGGGGACCGGGTTCTGCGGTGCGCTGACGACGTACAGCACGTTCAGCCTGGAGACGCTGCGCCTGGTCGAGGAGGGCCGGGGCCGCAGGGCGGTGCTCTACGTGGCGGCGAGCCTGCTGCTGGGCCTCGCCGCCGCCGCGGGCGGGTTCGCCGCCGCTCACCTCCTACCGGGCTCTGACGGGTAGGAGCCATCTCCTACCGGGCTCTGGCGTGGAGCAGCCGGAACAGGGTCAGCCACTGCTCCGGCCAGACCAGCCCCACCGGGGTGTCCGGGGCGAGCCGCATCGCCCGGAACGCCGCGGTGACGCGCCGCGGGTCGAACCGGCGGCACAGTGACGCGTGCAACGACCCGCCGACGCCGCTGAACCCGAGGTCCACGAACGCCTCGTAGCCGCGGCCCGGGGCGAGCGGCACCGGCCGGCGGGTCAGCCGCAGGATGCCGCCGTCGACGCGGGGCACCGGCCGGAACGCCTGCCGCGGTACCCGCCCGGCGAGCCGCCACTGCCACCACGGCCAGGTGGCGATCGTGAGCCGGCTCCAGCGGCCGTAGTCGCCGGTGCGTTTCCGCGCGTACTCGAGCTGGGTGAGCAGCGTCGCCGCGGTCAGCCCGGGTGCGTGCAGGCACCAGTCGACGACGGCGGACGTGAGGGCGTACGGGATGTTGCCGACGACCGTGAACGGCTCCGCCGGGGGTGCCGCGGCGAGGAAGTCCGCGACCCGGACGGTGACGCCGGCGTGGGCGGGCACCGCGGCGGCAAGCGCCGGGTCGACCTCGTAGGCGATGACCCGCCGGCACCGCTGGGCGAGCGCGGCGGTGAGGTGTCCGCGGCCCGCGCCGACCTCGACGACGACGTCGCCGGGGTCGAGGGCGGCGGCGTCGACGAGCCGCCGGACGGCGTCGGGTGCGGTGAGCAGGTTCTGCCCGTACACGCGGCGGCTTCGGGCTGGGGTGTTGTGGTGGCTGCGAGCGGATGGCGCCATGACCGTGGTCCCGTCTGCCGCCGCGGTGCGGCGGCGAAACACGGACAGGCGGCATCGCGGCCCGTCCGTTTCCGAAGATGGACTCGGAGGGCCCTGGCGCGGCTCGGGTGGTGACGGGCCCGCCCGCTCACGGCGGGACGGGCGTGCGTCGGACCTAGGACCTAGCGGACCAGGGCGCGACGCCGGGTGCGCAGGCGCGCGGCCGGCATCGCCGCCCGCGCGAGGAGGGCATGCGTCATGGTCGTGGTCATCGCAGCACCGTAACCGAGCCGGCACCGGCCCGGCACGCGATTTTTGAGTCCGGCCCGCTTGAACCTTTCCCGGCCGCCGGGAGTAACTGGGTCGACCCAGGAGGTGGATGGTGGTCCGGACCGACGCCGACTTCACGGAGTACTTCGCCGCGCGGGCGGTGCCGTTGCGCCGCTTCGCGTTCGCGCTGTGCGGGGACTGGCACACCGCCGACGATCTGGTGCAGGCGACGTTCGTCAAGCTGTACCAGCACTGGCGCCGCACGCAGCCGGAGTCGCTGGACGCGTATACGCGTCGGATCCTGGTCAACACCTTCCTGTCGCACCGGCGGGACCGGCGGCGGGAGACCCTGGTCGCCGACCCGCCGGACGCGGCCGCCACCGCCGCCGAACCGGGCGGTGACCAGGAGCTCGGCCGGGCGCTGCAACGCCTGCCCGCCCGCCAGCGGGCCGCGGTGGTACTCCGGCACCTCGAGGACATGTCGATCGCCGAGGTCGCCGAGCTGCTCGGCATGGCCGAGGGCACGGTCAAGAGCCAGACGGCCCGGGGTGTGGACGCGCTGCGCCGGGCGCTCGGCACGCCAGCGTCGACGCAGCCGTTGCAGTCGACGCCGTCGATG
The DNA here is from genome assembly GCF_040676755.1 of Dactylosporangium sp. NPDC049525. Taxonomy (NCBI): domain Bacteria; kingdom Bacillati; phylum Actinomycetota; class Actinomycetes; order Micromonosporales; family Micromonosporaceae; genus Dactylosporangium; species Dactylosporangium sp. NPDC049525. The sequence goes on from NZ_JBFAPO010000021.1 coordinate 164,252, forward strand.
GAGGAGTAGCGATGGACGACACGTTGGTCCGCGGTGCGCTGCGGTCGTACGTCTCCGGCGGGCCGCCGATGACGATCCACTCGGCGGGGGTCCTCGCGGCCGGCCGCCG